>CAZFUH010000057.1:0-15359 GCA_964522235.1 uncultured Rhodanobacteraceae bacterium | reverse complement strand
GAAAGCAGTGCACGATCCGCGGTGTGTCGACGAACAACACGACATCGTACTCGCCAGCCGCCGGCAGGGTGGCCACGGTCTCGTAGCGTCCGGCCTGGCTGCGTTCGCGCAGACTGCGATCGATCGCCATCACCGCGCGCGGCGCGCGACCGCCGTTGTCGAGCTGGCCCATCGGCGCCGCCAGGCCCTCCTTGTAGAAATACACGGTGCGGTCGCCGGGATTGGCAATCAACACGGCATCGCCGCCGGGTACCGGCGCAATACCGGCTGCCGCCAACGGTCGAAAGCCTTCGATGAATCCGCGATCGCCACCAACGGTATCAAAGGTCGGGATCGCCTGCCCTGCCTGGCCGATCGCGGCCAGCGGCACCATCAGCAGTTGGGTCCGATCGCCCAGGCGCAGATAGGCCAGTTCGTTCGAGAACGCGATCTGATCCGGACTGCCTTCGAGGCGGGCGGTCTGGATGACCCGGTTCTGCGCACTGTCGAGGATCGACAAGCGGCGCGAACCCGGATGCACGATCAGGCCCCAGCGTCGGTCGCCGGCAAAGCGGATCAGCCCCGGGTCGGGCGGCGCTGGCAGCCGGATTGCCTTGTTTGGCGCACGGCCGTCGACTACGGCGATCTGGCCGATGCCGTCCGGCCCCGCCCCGGCGAGCGTCAGGTACAGGCGCCGGGCAAGCGACGAGTACGCGGCCGATTGCGGCCGGGCGTCGAGCTCGATCATCGTCTCGACAGCGAGCCGTGCGGCATCGATGACAGCGAGCGAGGTCGTCTGCCGATGGCTGACGAACAGCCGCCGGCCGTCGGCCGAGAACACCAGATCGCTCGGTGGCGCGTCCTGATCCGGATGCGTCGGGATCACCGCCGCCGTGACCAGGGTTTCGGCAACCAGAGCAGCGACGCCGCCTCGCACGGCAACCCAGAGGTAGTGTCCGTCCGGGGCGAGCGCCAGACGTTCCGGCCGCTGCCAGTGCCGGCGGGCTTCGGCTTCGACGCTGGCCAGATGCCAGTTGCCACTGTCGACGCTGACAACCTGATCAACCTCCGGCAAGCTCAAATGGATCCTGCCACGCTCGCCGTCGGCGCTCCAATCGAACGCCGGCGACGGCAGATCGATGGTCGCGAGCAGGCGCGAAGTACCGAAGCCGAAGTACGGATCGACCACCGTCAGTGCCGCGTCTTCGTTCAACATCAGCACCTGATAGCCGTTGAGATCCAGTTCGGGACGCGAAAACAGACTGCCGCCGAACAGGGTCCGGGCCTTGCGGTGGCACAACCGCTGATCGGTGGCATCGGCCGGATCGCGTGTCGCGAGCCAGGCAACCGGGCGCAGTCCGGTCGAACCATTCCCGGTCGCGGCATCATGCAGACGGAACGCGAACCTGGCCGGAACACCGGCGGCCACGCCGCTGTCGGAGGCGATCTCGAGCTCGACCGCGATGCCCTGTTGCACGGTCCGCCAGGATTTGTCGTCCGCCGCCGCCGCTCCGATCGGCAGCGACAACACGCCGATGCCGGCGAGCACGGCGCCGAAGCACAAGTTCAATCCGCCGAAGCGGCGCCGATCCGCGAGCGGCGCCTTGGTACCGTGCGAGTGGATCCTCATGGCGCTCCGGATGACATCGCCGCGGCCGGCACGACCGTCAGCACACCGAGCCGGGTCGCCGTTCCCGGCCCGTTCGGGTAGTAGTAGAAGCCGTAGCTGCCGGGAACCTTCTCGGCACCACCGGCGCTCGGCAACAGCAGGGTATAGCTCTCCAACGGCGTCACCTGCTGGGTGCCGAGCCATTGCGTCAGCGGATTGCGCCCGATTACGCGCGATTCGAGCAGGAACGGTTCCTCCGGCCAGCCGTGGCCTTCGATCGCGATCAGGTTGGTGCCATCGGTCATCTGGCCAGGTGGGCCGGCACCCGGATTGAGCACGCGCAGGCGCACCTCGCTGCCGGCGACGACGCGGGTTTCGGCAACGGTCTGGGTACCGCTGACGATGACTTCGGTGAACTGCGGTCGGCCGGCGCCATCGCGGATCACCGCGCTCAACGTGTGCTGCTCGGCCTCGCTCCAGGTCGAGCCGGCCGGCTCGATGATCAAGGCACCGAACAGCCCGTACGAGGCCTGCAGCAGCGGATCCGATGGCAGCAGGTTGACCGCGCCCAGTTCCAGTGGCACCAGCTCGCGTCCGCCGTCGGCGCCGCTGCGAATCTCGCCGGCGTACCAGTGGAAGGTGCGACTCTGTCCCGGCGCTACGGTCTGACCTTCATGCCGGCCGTCACCGGCCAGTCCATTGAAGCCGACGTTCAAGCCAGCGGCCGTGGTCGTGTCGTATGACAGCAGCATTGCGTGCAGACCGACGTTCGCCGAGCTCACGTACGGCAGGATCGCGTCTGACGACGCATTGCTGCTGAGGTTGCCGGTGAACTGGGTGCCGAGCTTGGCCACCGCACTCGGATCAAGCCGGTTGTTCAAGGTAATCCGAATCCATTCACCGGCTGCCGCACGCAGTATCAGCGGCGAGCGCGGCTGTCCGGCCACCTGGTAGCGCAGGGATTTTCCGTCCGCCGACAGCACGGCATCAATCTGAAACTCGCGAATCCTCGCCCCAGGGGGTGGCTGATAGAAGCCCGGCGCCCGGATCCGGCCCGGCGGATTGTCCGGCAGCGGCACCAGATCGGCGACCGGTTGCTGATACGAGCGCAGAATGCCCCAGCTGCCCTTGGCCTGACCCTGGGTTGCGGCGCTGCCGGCGTACAGGGCATCGACGAAGCGCGGATCTCCGGCCGAGGCGCCGGCCGGCGGCAGGTCGAAGATCATCTCGAAGTGCTCGGAGATGCCCATGCCCTGGGTGTCGCGGTAGCCGGACTCTCGATAGCTCGGCTCCGCCCACCAGCGTGGCCCCTGGACACGGAACGAGTGCAACGAGTCGACCGCCCCGACGACGGTACGCACCTCGACCTGGTCTCCGGCATAGGCACGCAACATCGGCGTGTACGGATCGGTCGGCCGGACACCGTCCGGTCCTTCCGGCAGCAGCGGTTGCGACGGGTAGCGGAAGCCGCTGCCGCTGCCGTCGATCGGACTGCCCAGCTCCGGCTGCCGATTCAGACGCGGATTGAAGCGCTCGATCGACGCATATGCGAACGACGGATCGATCGCTCGCGCTGGATCCGGAGGCTCGGTTCCGCCCTGCGTCGACGCCCCCTGGATGCGCGCGTCGAGTGGTTCATTGCGGTAGTTCGCGGTCCACAGGCCGATGTTTCCGCCACCGCCGGGGTCGGAAATAATGGTTGGATACGGCGCGACTCCGGTCGGCGCCGGCGAAGGCTCGCTTGGCGGCCAGATCGCCTGTGCCGGCGCCGACCAGCCGGGGGCCAGGGTCGCAGCATGTACGGCCAAGGTCGCGCGCTCGTCCTCCAGACTCAATTGGAAGCGGTCGACCGCGTTCGGCCGGATCTCCCATCGTTCGCCTGGTTGCACCACGCTGACCGTGGTCGCACTGGGCAGGACCGCACCCTGGCTGGTGAACACGTCGGCCAGGCCGGCCGGCAATACACCCTGGTCGAGCTGTGCCGGATAGTCTGCGCTGGCGGTGGTAAACCAGCTGCCGGCCGGACGGCCGGGTTCGCTTGGACTGTCCGGTGTGTATGCCAGCTGCAGGTCGGCGACTGCGAATGCAAACTCACGATAGCTTTCCAGGCTATCGTCGGTCTCGATCACCGCCTGCCAACTGGTCGGCCCGCCATCGTCGCGAAGCTCGCAAACCCCGGCCGGGTCCGGCATCGGACAGCCGGTGACCGCGTTCTTCCAGGTCGACCCTTGCGGCTCGACCAGCATCGCCCCGTACAGACCGACCTGCTGATGCGTCGACGGCCCGAAATGATCGTGCGTAAACACGGTGCGCAGGGTTCTGTCTTCGCCTTCCAGGTTCAGCAGCTCATCGGTGGCGTAGCGCTGGATCGTGGTCTGGGCGCCGTCCCAATCCTGGCCCGCAGGCGGATCGCCGAGCACGTTGCCATAGGCCTCGCGGTACGGCACGATCTCCAGACGCGTCTGTTGCTGCCCACGGCCCTGGGTCGCCGGGTCGTAGTGGTACAGGCCGCCGGCAGCGTTGATCGCGTCGATGCGCTCGCGTACCTCGTCCGGGCTGAATGTGCCGTCCTCATAGTTGAAGCCGTTGCCGGCGCCGTCGGACGAGGTCACGTCGAACTTCACCAGATGGATGTGCTGGCCGAGAATGTCGGTCGGCGTGCGCACCTGGAAGTCGTCGAGCTCGTAATACTTCGGCACCAGGTTGGTGTGCCAGAACTCGATCGTCTCGCCGGTGTTGGCGCGGAAGAAGAACGGCTCCGGCGGCTTGCGGCCGTCGATGGTCGGCTTGACGTCTTCGAGCAAGGTGATGAAGCGCTGCTGCGGGTAGTGCCAACCCTGCTTGTTGAACACGACATCGCGTTGCACCACGGCGGCCTTGTAGCGACGGACTGCGAAGCTGGAATTGCCATCGTCGTCGACGTCGGGCGCCGCGTACGGTGCACCTGGCGCCGGCGGCAGACCATTGAGCGTGAAATTTCCGGGCAGACCATCGGGAAGATGGGTGGCATGGGTGCGCGTGGCGTGCGCCGCCATCGCCGCGCGTTCGCCCGGCGTGCCTTCCTCGGGCAGTTCCATCGCCTCCAGGCTGCCGGCGATCAGATTGCCCTGGTCGTCATACAGGGTAATGTCCTTGGTGAAATCCCAGCGCGTGTGATACTCACGGGCGATTTCGCCGTCGAGAACCACGTGTCGTGGCAACCCGCCATCGAGGTAGACCCGATCGCCGGGCTTGCGGAACGGCGGCGCGCTGCCCTCGGCATACAGTTGCGGCAGCCCTTCGGACGTTTCCCGCCAGCCGAAATCCATCGGCGGATGCGGTGCGCGATGTCCGGCAATGCCGGGTACGAAGAACGGAAACCCGGGATTTCCGAACACCGGCTTGCCTTCCTCGTCGGTCCGCTCCGGCAACAACTCGACCCGACGGCCGTTGTCGACCAGGCGCACCGGCGCCGGCATCGGCGCCATGCCGAGGATCGGCATCGGTACGATTGCCGGGATCGGCGTGCCGGTGACGATCTCGCCATCCGGCAGCGCACGGGCTCCGGCGACCGGTCGACCCGACTCGTCCAGCTCGGTGCCTTCTTCGAATACGTCGTGAACTCGCCACAGTCCCCACATGCCCTGGGCAAAATGCGGGTAGATATGACAATGGAAGATCGAATCGCCGACTGCCTGATTGCGGTTGCCGCTGCCGTTGTAGGTCATCTCCAGGGTATAGGTCGACCCGGGATTGATCATCTGGCTGTCCAGATAGTGGCTGTCGGCACTGTTCGGCGTGTGCAGCCATTGATGGGCATGCTGGTGATGCACATGCGGGGCGACGGAACCGGCGTTCAACACCCGCATCTTGACCCGGTCGCGCATGTAGCTGTGGTAGACGTTGGACGGATCGTCCGGGTAGTACGCGATCGTGGCGCGACGGCCGTCGGGATCGTTGGCCGGGATGTCGACCAGCACCGCCGGATCGCCGATCGCCCAGGAACTGAGAAAGAACTCCTCGAACAGCAGGTCGACGCCATCGCCATTGATGCCCATCGGTCCGCGCCCGGTGCGATTGGCGTAGATCGCCGAACCGATGCCGGTGACCCCATAGTTCAGGGCAAAGGCGTCGGCGCCAGCGGCCAGCGTGTTCGCCAACGGGCCGCTGTTGAATGCCTCGAAGGCCTGGGCCGTGTTGGTCGAGATGTGGTAGGCGATGGTGAATTCGCGATACGGATGCCGGCGATTCGGCGTCGCCGGATTCAGTCGGAAGCTGGGACTGTTGATGTAGTACGGGAAACTGCCAGTACCCGGCCCGGTGATCACTGCGGTCAGGTCGCTGTGCGCGAGCTGATAACTGCCATCGGCGCGAACCCGCGCAAGCATGTTGAGAATCGGCGATCCGACCCTGGGGTGGCCTTCTGGATACACCGCCTGATAGTCGATCGCCGGCTGACCACTGAGGGTGCTCAGCAGACCTTCGCGATCGATTCGCACCGTCGCCGTCTTCTCCGTGGTTTGCGCAGCCTCGATCGGATAGACGATCTCCCAGCCGGTCTCAGGCCCCGGTCCCGGACAGGTCCAGCGATTGCCTTCGGGCAGCGCCTGGCGACGCAACTGGATGCCTGCCGGCAGGCCGGTCGCAGCACTGTCCAGAAACTGCCGGCAAACGGCACTGCCGGTCGCACCCCAGGTCCGCTCCATGAAGCGGGCCGACACCCGGTAGCTGGCCAGACGCAGGTCTTCGCGCGTGACCTGACTGCGGTACCACTCGGCCTCGCGTGGCTGGACGTTGACGGCGCCAAACAGGTAATAGTCCGACTGACTGTTCGGGATGCTCTGCCCGTTCGGCGAGTACAGCAGGAACACGCCCTCCTCGTTGGCGAGGTAGCGGTAGACATGCGTCTGCCCAGGCGCAATGCGTTCGCCGTTGTCGTCGTCGAGCCAGTCCAGTCCGAGGATCTGGACGCCAGCGTCTCGTCGCAACTGCGGCGTGTTGGTCGGCAGCAGGTTGCGGAAGTGGATCTCCAGCGTGTCGCCGACATTGGCGCGCAATACCACCGGTCGTGGCCGCTTGTAGCTGCGCAGCCGGACCGCACCGGCAGTCAGCGCATCGGCGGCCACCGGCGCGCCCTGGTCCCGGCCGGACGCGGCGAGCGGCTGTGCCGCTGGCGCGACATCGCGCGCCAGTGCGTAGATCTGCGCACCGTCGAGTTTCGCGCCGAGGCGGTTGTTCGGTACCGTGACTTCGAGCGCTACCAGATCGACGCGAATGACCCGCTCGCCCACTCCGCGCGCCGTCTGCGCGCCGGCCACCTGCAGTGGCGAAGCCAGCGCCAACGGCACCAAGGCCAGCAGCGACAGCGCTGCAATCCAGGCGCAGACGACTTTCCGAGTGTCGGTCCGATGATCTTGCATGTTCACCACTCCCCGGCAGGAGGCGCACGACCACGCGACCTGCTCATGCTGACAGGTTGCCTCCAATTCGTCGGAGGATCCGATGCTCCCTACCCCGGGCAATGAGTATGACCGAGTTCCGGTGTGGACCACTGACTTTTTTGTGTGATCGACATCACATCTGCGCGGAAACACAATGGCGGATACGCCCTGCGGCAACCGACCCCGCCCGAAACCGGAATCGGGTCGCCGCCCACGCTCACGCTTCGTCGAATGCGAACGCCAGCACGTCGCGGATGTCGAGGGTGTCCAGCATCGCCATCAGCAAACGATCGATGCCCACGGCAACTCCGGAGCAATCCGGCAAGCCGTCCTCCAGGGCGGTCAGCAGGCGCTGATCGGGTGGCATCGGCTCCTGGCCAAGCCGTTCGCGCTCGCGATTGTCGGCTTCGAAACGCCGCGCCTGCTCGCCGGCATCGGACAGCTCGTGAAAACCATTGGCAAGCTCGACCCTGCCCAGATACAGCTCGAACCGCTCGGCGACGCGATGACCTTCGGAATCCTCGACGACGCGGGCCAGCGCTGCCTGTGACGGCGGATAGCCGTAGACAAAGGTCAGTCCGTGCTCGGGCAGCACCGGCTCGATACGGTGGGTCAGCAATACGTCCAGGCAGGCATCGCGATCCAGGCGTTCGGCATCGACCCAGAACGCCGCGGTCATTCGTCGCAGTTCGTCGTCGCTGGTGGTCATCGGATCGACTTCCAGGTAGCGACGGAACAGCTCGCGATAGCTCAATCGGTCGACCGAGCGCAGCGGCCGACTCGACAGCAGCATCAGATTGCGCACCAGCAGTTCGACCTCGTCCATCAACTGTTCCGGCTGCCAGCCGACCCGGTACCACTCCAGCAGAGTGAACTCGGGATTGTGTCGGCGCCCGAATTCGCCGTCGCGAAACACCCGCCCCAGCTCGTAGCAGTCGCCGATGCCCTCGGCCAGCAGGCGCTTGTGCCAGAATTCCGGCGATGTGCGCAAGAATCGGCGCCGGGCACCACCATGGCCGGGGCCGCTGTAGCCGGTGTCGAAGCTGCGGATATGGACATCGGTGCTGGCGCCTTGGCCGAGCATCGGCGTATCGACCTCGATCACGGCGCGTTGGGCAAAGAACGACCGAATCAGGCTGTAGACGCGAGCCCGCAACGACAGCGCCTGTCGGCGCAACTCATCCATGGCCGCCGAGACGCTCGATCAGCGCCGCTTCGTCGATGACCTCGACGCGAAGTTCGCGCGCCTTGTCTAGTTTGGAGCCGGCAGCCTCACCGGCGATGACGAAATCGGTTCTCTTCGACACACTGCCGGCAACCTTGGCGCCTAGCGCCTCCAGTCGCGCCTTGGCCTGGTCGCGGCTCATCGTCGTCAATGTTCCGGTCAGGACCACGGTCCTGCCCGCCAGCGGCAAGGACTGCTCAACACTGCCGGCAGGGAGTTTTGCGGCCAGGTCTGCGGCCTGTGCGGCCGCGGCCTGCAGGCGCTGGCTCCATGGTTGATCGTCATCTCGCAGCAGCGTGAGCACGGTCTCGACCTTGGCGACCGCGACTCCACTGTCGCCAGCGACGGTCTCGGGACTGGCAACCGCTGCGCTGGAAAGCGCCGGCAAGGCCCGGCCGATCGTCTTTATTGACTCTTCGCCAACGCCGTCGAACGGCGCCCCCAGGCGTTTCGCCGCAGTCAACAGGTAGGCGCTGTCCAGCGAGGTCACGAATGCCCGGTCCGGCGGCCGGGTGTCGGTGAACTGCAGACCACATTTGAGCAGGGCATCGATGACCTCCAGATTGTGCGGCTGGTCGAAAAAGGTCGAGATCGACTCGGCCACCTTCGGCCCCACATCCGGGACCGCGAGCAGCAGCAGCGGATCGGCGCGACGGATCGGCTCCAGATCACCGAACGCGCGCGCCAGCGCCTTCGCGGTTTCCTCGCCGATCTGCAGAATACCGAGCGCGAACAGGAACCGCTCCAGCCGGCATTGCCGGGTCGCAGCAATCGCGCTGACCAGGTTCTCTGCCCATTTGCTCGCAACCTTGCCCTGACGCACGGTCTCCGGCGTTGTGCCGTCGCGCTCGTCGGCTCGACGTTTCATCTCGACAAGGTCGTCGACCGTCAGCGCATACAGATCCGCCGGTGACCTGACGAGATCAAAATCCACCAGACCTTCGACCAGGCGCTCACCGAGTCCTTCGATATCCATCGCCCTTCGCGAAGCAAAATGGCGCAGTGCCTCCTTGCGCTGGGCGGCGCAGTACAGGCCGCCGGAGCAGCGCCAGGCCGCCTCGCCATCCTCGCGCATCAGGGCGGAATCACAGACCGGACAACGCTGCGGCATCGTCCACGGCACGGTATCGGCGGGCCGCCGCTCGGGGACCACCTGGACGACCTCGGGAATCACGTCGCCGGCCCTGCGTATGATCACGGTATCGCCGACGCGAACATCCAGACGCTCGATCTGGTCGGCGTTGTGCAGGGTGGCATTGGTCACGGTGACGCCGGCGACGTGAACCGGGCGCAGGCGCGCGACCGGTGTCGCGGCACCGGTACGCCCGATCTGGATGTCGATCGCCTCGACCACCGTGCTCTCTTCCTGCGCCGGATACTTGTGCGCCAGCGCCCAGCGCGGCGAGCGGGCAACGAAGCCGAGTTCGCGCTGGTGTTCGTAGCGGTCCAGCTTGTAGACGACACCGTCGATGTCATACGGCAATTGCTCGCGCAGCGCGCCGATTCGCCGATAGTAGGCGATCAACCCTTCGAATCCGGTCGCGGTATCGACCTGCGGACAGACCGGCAGGCCCAAGTCGCGCAGCCAGTTCAGCGCTTGCGAGTGACACGAAGGCAGCTCGCCGCCTTCGACCACGCCGGTGCCGTAGGCGTAGAACGACAACGGCCTCGACGCCGTCACCGCCGGATCCAGTTGCCGCAATGAGCCGGCGGCGCCGTTGCGCGGGTTCGCCAGGGTGCGCTCGCCGCGTTCCAGCGCCCGGGAGTTGTAGGCGGCAAAATCCGCGCGACGCATGTAGACCTCGCCGCGAACCTCGAGCACGACCGGGACTTCATCGCCGCGCAAACGCAACGGGATTGCCGCCACGGTGCGCAGGTTGGCTGTCACGTCCTCGCCGGTTTCACCGTCGCCGCGGGTCGCGCCGCGAACGAAGACACCGTGCTCATAGCGCAGACTGATCGCCAGACCGTCGAGTTTCGGCTCGACCGAGAATTGCGCCTCAGACGCATCGAGCGAACGCCGGATCCGAGCCACGAAATCGGCGACCTCACGGAAGCGATCACGGTCTTCGCCGTCCGCCGACGATTCGAACGCGTTCGCCAGCGACAGCATCGGAATCTCATGGCGAACCGGGGCGAATCCGGACGCCGGCCTGGCGCCAACTCGCCTGGTCGGCGAATCCGGCGTGACCAGGTCCGGGTATTCGGTCTCCAGCGCTTCCAGTTCGCGCAGCAGGCGATCGTATTCGCTGTCCGGAATGCTCGGCGCATCGAGCACGTGATAGCGATAATTGTGCTCCTGAATCTGTTCGCGCAGGGCCTGCGCGCGTGCGCTCGGGTCATTGTCGTGCTTCATGGGCGAAGTATGACGGCTGTGCCGGCCGACTGCGCGCCGATTGCCATGGTTTTCCACCCGGCTCGTCGCGAAACCCGCCAAATAACCCCACAATCTGCCCTCGGTGGTGTTGCCGTACTTGGCATGAGCCCCACTCCGTCGCCAGCGAACGGCGCCTTACCGAGAGCAGATTGGCAAGCTTGACTGGCTGCCAAGAGCAAAGCACTACACTACGCCCCCACTTGAGAAACCGCCGATCATGCCCGATTCGCAACGCGCTCCGCTCCAGGATGGCGACCTGCTGGCAGCCGTCGACCTGGGCTCAAACAGCTTTCACCTGGTCGTTGCGCGCTACAGTCTGGGCCAGTTGAAGCCGATCGACCGCCTGCACGATTCGGTCCGGCTGGCTGCCGGACTCAACCCCGACGGAAGTCTCGATCCGGTCCGGCGCGAAAGCGCCCTGGCCTGCCTGGCGCGCTTCGGTCAGCGTCTGCGCTCGATTCCACCGGAACGGCAGCGCGCGGTCGCAACCAATACCTTCCGCCAGATGCGTTCACCTCGCGCGTTCCTGATGGCCGCCGAGGAGGCACTCGGGCACCCGATCGAGATCGTCTCCGGGCGCGAAGAAGCACGGCTGATCTATCAGGGCGTGATCCAAGGCATCCCCGAGACCGGACGTCGCCGTCTGGTCATCGACATCGGTGGCGGCTCGACCGAATTCATCATCGGTGTCGGTGCCCAGGCGCTGGAAACCGAGAGTCTGCAAATGGGCTGCGTCGCCTCGACCCGCCGATTCTTTGACGACGGCAAGCTCAGCAGCAGGCGCTGGCGCCAGGCGGTAACCGAGGCTGCCGCCGAGTTGCAGCAATTCGCCGCCGACTATCGGATCCGTGGTTGGGGCGAGGTCATTGGTTCTTCCGGCACGATCAGGACGATTGGCAAGATCGCCCGTGCCGGCGGCTGGTATGAGCGTGGCATCAGCGCGGACAGTCTGGAACACATCCGCTCCGCCCTGCTGCGCGCGGAGTCGCTCGAGGCGATCGACCTGCCTGGGCTGAGCAACAGCCGACGGCCGGTGATCGCCGGCGGTCTGGTCGTGCTCGAAGCAGCGTTTCAGGTGCTGGCAATCGAACGCATGCAGATCTGTGAGACCGCGATGCGCGAAGGATTGCTGCACGACCTGCTCGGCCGGGTCCAGCATCGCGACCCGCGCCAGGCCAGCATCGACGCCCTGGCGCATCGTTTCAGCGTCGACCGCGCCCAGGCTGAACGTGTTGAGCAGAGCGCGTTGGCCCTGTTCGAACAAGTTGCCGACACCTGGCACATCGGTGAGGACGAACGCGACTGGCTGTCCTGGGCGGCACGCGTACACGAAGTCGGGCTGGCCATCGCACACAGCCAGCATCATCTCCACGGTGCCTATCTGATCGAACATTTCGATCTGCCCGGATTCACTCGCGGCGAGCAGCAGGTGCTGGGCCTGCTGGTCCGCTGCCACCGGCGCCAGATTGCCGTCGATGACCTGCAGGCGCTGCCGGAACGACTGTTCTACCCGGCGGTGCGCCTGACCTTGCTGCTGCGCCTGGCGGCCCTGCTGCACCGACCGCGCAGCCGCGAGCCGCTGCCGCCGCTGAAGCTGCGCGTCGACGATCGCCAGCTGCGCCTGTCCCTGCCCAAGCGCTGGCTGGAGTCTCACCCGCTGACCGCACTCGATCTCACCCAGGAACGCAAGTACCAGAAGGCGCTCGGCTTCAAGCTCGAATTCGATTGACCGACGACTCTGTCATGGTTCTGCAACCTGCGTGCAACATGGAGTTCATCGGTGCCGGCTAGCGTATGCAAAACCGGCCGCCTTGCATGCACGCCTGCCTTGTTTCAGAAACCTATCCACCCGAAATCAATGGCGTTGCCCTGACTGTTCAGACCCTGGCTCGCGGCCTGCGCGATCTCGGTCACGAAGCAAGTCTGATCCGTCCGCGGCAGCCGGATCATGACGTCGATGTCGATGCCGACACAGAATTCGAGCAATTGCTGGTACCCAGCGCCGCGCTGCCGCGCTATCCCGGACTGCGTTTCGGCTTTCCGGTGCTGCGACGGATTCGCGATCGCTGGCAGCAGCGACGACCGGACGTAGTCTACGTCGCCACTGAGGGCCCGCTCGGCTGGGCCGCGCTGCGCTCGGCGCGCAAGCTCGGGATCCCGGTCGCGACCGGCTTCCACACTCGCTTCGACGACTATTTTGGTCACTACGGTCTGCGCTTGCTGACACCGCTGGTGTTTGCCTGGTTGCGCCGCTTTCACAATCATGCCCAGGCGACCCTGGTGCCGACCCGCGAGCTGCGCGACCACCTGGCCTCGCAGGGCATCGGCAATGTCCGCTTGCATCAGCGCACGGTCGACACCGCGCTGTTCCGGCGCGACCGCCGCTGCCCAGTACTGCGCCGCGAATGGGGCGTATGCGATGATCATCTGGCGGTTGTCCACGTCGGTCGGATCGCTCCCGAGAAGAACCTCGATCTGGCCGTACAAGCGTTTCGCGCACTGTGCAAGCATCGGCCGGACTCACGATTCATCTGGGTTGGCGATGGTCCGGACCGTGCCCGGCTGGCAAAAGAGAATCCGGATTTCGTCTTCGTCGGCATACGCCGCGGAGAAGACCTTGCCCGACACTACGCCAGTGCCGACTTGTTCCTGTTTCCCAGCCTGAGCGAAACCTTCGGCAACGTCACCCTGGAGGCGATGGCCAGCGGTGTGGCAACGGTCGCATTCGACTACGGTGCCGCGCGCGAACACATCACCGATGCCTCGTTGGGACGTACGGTTGCACGCGACGACGGCAACGGCTTCATTGCCGCTGCTGAAGAACTGGCCCAGGACGACCGCCTGCGCCGCAGCATCGGTGCAAACGCCGCAAAGGCGCTGGCAGCCCTGCAAGCGGGCAGTGTCGCCGAAGGTTTCGCCGACCTGCTGCACAGCCTCATCCAGCGCAAGGCGGCCTGAACATGAAACCGGCGGTCCTCCCCGACAACGACGCCAATCTCGATCTGCGCTGGACCCTGGCGCTGAACCGACTCGGCATACATGTGCCGATACAGCAGTTTTTTCGCACCGTCAGCCGACTCGGCGACGGCGTCTTCTGGTACCTGCTGATCGCGTACCTGATCCTGGTCGGCACCCAGGCCAGCCTGTCGGCGGCCGCCCACATGGCGGCCACCGGCCTGCTCTGCACGGTCCTGTACCGGGCGATGAAAAAGCGCATCCGTCGGCCGCGACCGTTTCGCAGCCATGTCGGTGTCATCGCCCGGATCCGGCCACTGGACGAGTTCAGCTTTCCGTCCGGCCATACCCTGCATGCGGTGAACTTCAGCATCGTCGCGATCGCCTACCTGCCGTCCCTGGTCTGGCTGCTGCTGCCGTTCACCGTGCTCGTCGCCGTCTCGCGCGTCGTACTCGGCATGCACTACCCCTCCGATGTCCTCGCGGCGATCGCGATCGGCAGCGTGATTGCCGGCACCTCCCTGCTGCTTGCATAGGAGCCTGAGAGGCAGCTTCGCATTGCTTCGGGAGACTTTCCGTCGACATCGACGTCGGTCTCGCTACAATGCGGGAGATGTCCGGCATTCACAACCAGTTCGATGGCGCCGCACTCAAGCGCGAGATCACGCGCTGGGGCAGGGAACTGGGTTTCCAGGCGATCGGCATCACCCATCTCGACCTGGCCGAGGACGAAGCGGCGCTGGAACGCTGGCTGGCGCTGGGCCGGCATGGCGAAATGGACTACATGGCACGGCACGGCCGCAAGCGAACCCGGCCCGCCGACCTGGTGCCGGGCACGCTCAGTGTGATCTGCGTGCGCATGGACTATCTGCCGGCTGACGCTGTGCCGATGCAGGCCACGCTCGACGACCCGGAACAAGCCTACGTGTCGCGCTATGCGCTCGGTCGCGACTACCACAAGCTGCTGCGCAGCCGACTGCAAAAGCTGGCCGAGCGCATCGACGCGCAGATCGGCGGACTCGGCTATCGCGTCTTTACCGATTCGGCGCCGGTGCTGGAAAAGCCCCTCGCCCGCAACGCCGGCCTGGGCTGGATCGGAAAGCACACCAACCTGATCGACTCACGCACCGGCTCCTGGTTTTTTCTGGGCGAGCTGTATACCGACCTGCCCCTGGCTGAAAGCGCGGACTTGCCGACCGACGACGGCATCTCAGCCGCTGACGCACGCAGCGGCGCTCCGAGCAATCGGATTCCTGTTCAGATTGACGACGCACTTGCTACGGTCGATTCTGGTACCAAGCCCGACCTGCTCCCCGACCCGCCGGCCAGCGAGCATTGCGGCAGTTGCCGGCGCTGCATCGACGCATGCCCGACCGGAGCGATCGTGGCACCGTTCGAACTGGATGCGCGACTGTGCATCTCGTACCTGACGATCGAGTTGCACGGCCCGATACCGATCGAGCTGCGACCGATGCTCGGCAACCGGATCTACGGCTGCGACGACTGCCAGCTGGTCTGTCCGTGGAACAAGTTCGCGCAACCGACGACCGAACCCGACTTTGCCGTGCGCCACGGGCTGGATCGGACCCGGCTGGTCGATCTGTTCGCGTGGGACGAGGCCGAGTTCCTGGGCAACACCGAAGGCTCGGCGATCCGGCGCATCGGCCATGAACGCTGGCTGCGGAACATTGCCGTCGCACTGGGCAACGCGCCGACGACGCCGGCCGTGCTGGCGGCACTGCGCTCGCGCAGCGATCATCCCTCGGCCCTGGTCCGCGAACATGTCGCCTGGGC
>CAZFUH010000056.1:0-15525 GCA_964522235.1 uncultured Rhodanobacteraceae bacterium | reverse complement strand
CGCCACGGCGCGAAGATCGGCGGCCGCAGCAGGTGGGGTGGGAGAAATGCGGGCTCGCACAGGAAACGGACGGGCGACGGTGTCGATGGTCACGGAGACTTCCCCAGATGGCGTGACCGCCTACTGTAGCGGTGGCGGCGCGACGCGGCGCGGACTTGGCCTTCCGCCTGCGTCGCAAACGCAACGGCCGGTCGCATCTGAGTGCGCGGCGTTTGCCAGGCTGTGCAACCGGGTGGCAGATCGACGCCACCACCCCGAGGTACTCCGGTGAGGTTGCGTCAAAGCGGCCAGATGATCGGAATCAGGGTGATCGCGATCGCCGCGAAGATCAGGTTCAGTGGCACACCGATCCGGACAAAGTCCATGAATCGGTAGCCGCCGGCGCTGTAGACCATGGTGTTGGTCTGGTAGCCGACCGGCGTCGCAAAACTGGTCGAAGCCGCGAACGCGACCGCGACCAGGAACGGCTTTGGATCGACGCCCAGAGTGTGGGCGGTCGCGAATGCGATCGGCGCCATCAGTACCGCCGAGGCATTGTTGCTCATGAATTCGGTCAGAATCGCTGTGATGATGTAGATGCCGGCCAAGGCCGCGATCGGCCCGTAGTCGCCGACCAGGGCGATCGCCTGCGCCGCGATCGATTCGGCGGCGCCTGAATTGCTCAGCGCAATGCCCAGCGGAAGAATGCCAGCAAGCAGAAAGATCACCCGCCAGTCGATTGCCTCGTACATCTCGTCGGCATCGAGGCAACCGGTGATCACCATCAACACCGCGCCGGCAAGTGCGGTGACGACGATCGGAGCCAGGCCAGTCGCCGCGACAGCAACTACGCCAGCCATGATGGCCAGCGCCAGCGGCGCCTTGCGCCGGTTCCCGGTTTCGTCCTCGCGCTCGGTCAGCACCACCAGGTTGGTGTTGGCACGCAGTTCGCGCATCTCGGCCGCCGGCAGCAGCAACAACAGCACATCGCCCAGATGCAGGCGTACGTTCTTCAGCTTGTCACGCAGGATCTGCCCGCGCCGTTGCATCGCCAGCACGGTGGCATTGGTGTGCCAGAAAAAGTCCAGGCCGGCCAGATTGTGCCCGACCATGCGCGAACCGGGCGCGACCATGGCTTCGACCAGCACCATGTCATCGTCCTGCAGCGCGGCGTCGCCGAGTTCGAACTCGGGCTCGAACTCCAGCTTGGCCCGATCCTTGACTGCGCTCAGACGCTCCCACTGGCCACGCACCAGCAAGACGTCACCGGCTTGCAGCTTCTGCGCCCGCGGCGACCAGACCTTGGTCTCGCCGCGCAGCAGTTCCAGCACGAACACGCCTTCCTCGCTGAGCTTGGCCTCCTCGACCGACTTGCCGACCAGGGGCGAGCTCTCCGGAACCCGCAACTCGGTGATGTACTTGCCAAGCTGGTAGTTCTCGGTCAACTCGTCGCCGCGCCGTTCCGGCAATAGCCAGGGTCCGACCAGCAGCAGATACGCAAACCCCGCCGCCATGCTGACCAGACCGAGGATCGCAAACTCGAACATCGTGAAACCGGGCAAGCCCATGTCCTGGGCGATCGCGTGCACGAGCAGGTTGGTCGAGGTACCGATCAGGGTACACACGCCACCCATCTGCGAGGCATAGGACATCGGGATCAGCACTCGCGACGGCGAAATCTTGCGCTGGCTCGCTGCCGCCAGCACCAGGGGCAGGAACACCGCGACCGCAGCCGTGTTGTTCACGAATGCCGAGACCAGGCCGATGCTGGCCATCACCATCAGGATCATCAGCCATGGCCAGCGGCCGTATCGCGCGATCATCTGGGCGATGAAGCGCAGGGCGCCGGTCTGCTGCAAGCCGGCGCTGAGCACGAACATCGACAGTACCGCCAGGGTCGCCTGACTGCTGAAGCCGGACAGGCCTTCGGCCGGCGTCACCAGGCCGAACAGCATCAGCAAGACCAGGATGATCAGGGCGACGATGTCGACCGGCAGCTTCTCGCTGGCGAACAGCACCACCGCCAGCCCAAGCAGGCCGATGACGGCCCATGCCTCAATGCTCATACGCAACCCCGAATGGTGAAACCAATCGGCGCTGTGACCTGCAGCCACATGCCCGACGTACGTTGCCGTCGCTCGTGCTCGCAACCCTGGCGCAAGGTGGTCCGCAGTCCCGCCGCGCGGTGCGGCATCCTCGCGGTCGCGGCTGGCCGTACCGTCCTACGCCGAGGCAGCGTTCACGAGCGCTCGGATGGCGACCGTACTGCGCCGGTGGGCAGCACGTCCAGCGCGAGCATGTCGCGGGCCAAGTCGGCATCGATTCCGTCGAGCCAGTCCAGGGCCATGTCGGTCGCATCCAGACCCCAGAACGTCTCACCGTCGACGACCAGGGTCGGCACGCCGAAAACACCGGCTGCGATTGCCTGCTCGCCGTTGTCACGCAGGGCCTGCTTGACCGCTGGATCGACGACCGCGGCGGCGAGATCGGAAATACCCAGTTGGGTCGCCGCCGGGACCAGCGCCTCAAGGTTGTCGGCAGGCCGTCCATGCGCCCAGATGTGGTCGAAGATCACCGTCACCGCGCGGGCATCGGCCCCGGCCGCCTGACACAGACGCAGGGCCGGCAATGGATTGAACGGATGCGCCGGCGGAAAACGCAGCGGAACGTCCATCCGCCTTGCCTGCCACAAGACATGGCGATAAGTGAAGCGGCGCTTCACCGGAATCTCGGCCGGGCCGATGTTGTGCCAGTGCTCGAGCAGACCGGCGAACAGTATCGGTCGCGGCCGCAGATCCAGACCCGGTCGCTGGCGTCGCAATCGCTGCCATTGCAGATACGCAAACGGCGAGATGAAGTCGAAATACCAATCCATGAACAAGACAGTGGCCATTGATCAATGCCGTGTCATCTTGCCCGTGCCGTCGGCAGGATACCAGCGGCCTGCGTCCAGTTCCGCCAGCAGAAATCACCGCTCCCTCCCCTGGAGTGCGACTCCTCCGTTCCTTCGCGTCGATTCGGGGTGAGCAGTTCAGGCCAGTCCGACCAGGCGTACGCGCAGGTCGAACCACGCTGCCTGGCCGGTGATCGGGTCGGCGTGGGCGTAGCCGTCGCTGCGGGTATCGGGAATCAGATCGTTGAGCAGGAAGCCGCGGCGGAACTCGGGTGCATCGACGGCAAGCTTCCAGGCGCCGGCCTTCTTGCCGATCGCGTTCCAGGTCCAGACCGTGCCCGGTTCGACGCCGCCGTGCAGACCGAGTTCGGCTTCGATTGCGGCATGGGCGCTTTCGACGCGCACGCGCTGGCCGGCACGCAGACCTTGAGCTCTCGCCGTATCCGGATGCACATAGAGCACGTTGCGCGCGGCGATCTGGCGCAGCCAGCGGTTCTGCGAACCCCAGGCATGGTACATGAACATCGGCCGCTGCGTGATCGCCGCCAGCGGGTAGGCGTCGGAGTCATCGTCGGCGTGTTCGAACGGCGGATACCAGAACGGCAACGGATCGAAGTAGCGCACGACCCGTTCGCGTTCGCGCACTGGCGGCACGACGTCACCGTGGCCCTGACCGGCGAGACGGAAACGTTGCAGGGTTTCGCTGTACAGCTGGAACACCAGCTCTTCCCGACTCCCGGCGTGTGGGTCCCGGGCGCCGGCGACGAAGCCGAGTTGTCCGGCCCAGTGCAGATAGTCGGCATTGGCCATCTTGTAGTAGCGCGCCGACGGCGGCACTTCGGCGATGAAGTAGCAGCCGTTTTCGATGTAGCGCGCAAGCTGGTCCGGGTTCGGCACCCCTTTGCCGGTCTCGCGGCCGTCGCGGCCGCGGTGGCCGACGAGCAGGCCGACACCGGGAGCACGTTCGTGACGGACGATGTAGTCCGAGTAGCCGCCGGGATAGCGCGGTGCTCCGTCGTCGTCGACCAGGCCGGGCAGCTGCAGACGGCCGCCGAGGTCCAGCAACACGTCCTGGAACGGGCGCACGTCGCGATCCGGCGCCACCACCGGCTGCCGGATCGCGTCGATCGCAGCATCGGCCTCGGAAATCGGCCGATCCAGAATCGAGATGCAGTCATAGCGCTCCAGATACGTGGTATCGGGCAGGACCAGGTCGGCATAGGCGACCATCTCGGAGTCGTAGGCATCGGCGTAGATGATGCGCGGGATCACGTAGTCACCGGTCGCCGGATCGCGCTGGCTGAGCATTGCCTGGGTGCCGCGCGTGTTCATCGCCGAGTTCCAGCTCATATTGGCCATGAACAGGAACAGCGTATCGATCCGGTACGGATCACCGGCGCTGGCATTGCGAATCACGCTTTGCAGCATCCCGTGCACCGACAGCGGATGCTGCCACGAGAACGCCTTGTCGATACGCCGCGGCTCGCCAGCGACATCGACCAGCAGATCCGCCGGCGTCTGCGGGTAGCCGAGCGGAGCGGCATCGAGCGTGCCGTCGGCCTTGCGCGTCTTTCCCGGCCGATTGCCGGGCGGCGTACCTTTCGGATACGGCGGCTGGAAGCGGTGGCCGCCCGGTGCGTCGATCGACCCGAGCAGCATCTGCAGCAGGTGCAGGGCACGGCAGGTATGAAAGCCGTTTGCGTGCGCGGCGATTCCCCGCATCGCATGCATCGACACCGGGCGTGCGACGAAGCCGTCCTGGTGACGACCATGCACGTCGGTCCACGGCTGCGGCAGCACGAAGCTCTGTTCGAACGCGGCATGGGCGAGTTCGGCGGCGACGCGACGGATGGTCGCGGCGGGAACGCCGCAACGCTCGGCCACCGCGTCCGGCGCGTACTGCGGGTCGAGGTAGCGCTCGACGACCAGTTGGAACGCCGGTAGCGCATGGCGGCCGTCGGCGAGCAGGTAGCGGCCGACCACTGCCGGACGGATGTCGCCCCGGAGAGCATTCGCGAGCACGGGGGCCGAGTCAGAATGCGACGCTGGCTCCGTTCGTGCCCAGCACAAGGGATTGCCGTCGCCGTCGCGCGCGATCAGTCCGTGGTCGGCGGCGCCGGGATCGTCGATGACCAGCCAGTGTGCATTCGTATGCCAAACCAGGTAGCCCAGATCGATGCGATCGGCGCGCAGCAGCTCGTGAATCAGCGCCATCGCAAACAGACCGTCGCTGCCGGGCCGGATGCCGATCCATTCATCGGCGATCGCACCGTAGCCGCTGCGCACCGGGTTGATCACGACGATCTTGGCGCCGCGTTCCTTGAGCCGGCCCAAGCCGAGCTTGATCGGGTTCGAGTCATGGTCCTCGGCGACGCCCCAGAGCATCAGATAGCGCGTATGTTGCCAATCGGGCTCGCCGAACTCCCAGAACGAACCGCCGAAACTGTACATGCCGGCGGCAGCCATATTGACCGAGCAGAAACCGCCATGTGCGGCGTAGTTGATCGTGCCGAACTGCTGCGCCCACCAGCCGGTCAGGGCCTGGCTCTGGTCGCGACCGGTGAAGAATGCCAGCTGATCGGGATTGCGGCTACGGATCCGGCTCAGCCACTGCGTGGCCAGATCCAGGGCTTCGTCCCATTCAATCTCGCGGAACTTGCGCTCGCCGCGCTCGCCGACGCGCAGCAGCGGTTTGCGCAGCCGGGCCGGCGAGTTGTGCTGCATGATTCCGGCGCTGCCCTTGGCGCAGAGCACGCCGCGGTTGACCGGATGATGCGGGTTGCCCTGGATGTAGCGGACCTTGCCCTGTTTCAGGTGGACATCGATGCCGCAGCGGCAGGCGCACATATAGCAGGTGGTCGACTTGATCTCGTCGCCAATCGCTCCGCCGTCGCCTGCACCCGCCATGGTCACTCCGCCCGTGTTCGCAGCCGGCAGTGTAGGCAGGAACCGGCCCCGACGTCATGATCCCACTCAACGCCGGAAGCGGATATGGCGCGAGTCCTGGCCCAGCCAGTGCATCCTGCGTTCGCCCTGGCGGTTGTAGCGTACCGACAGGCCGGCCTCGCCGCTGGCCTGGAAATAGCGCAGGCGAAGTCGATGCTCGCCCCGGGCCAGACGCACCGGGCAGGTCTGGGTGACCAGTTCGCGTACGGTTGCGAAGCCGCACAGGGGCTGATCGTCGTCGATCCGAAGTTCGAAGCCATCGTCGCTGGCGACGACAAAGCGGTAATCGCCGCCGGCAACGACCTCGAAGCTCAGGTCCAGGTCGACGAAGAAGTGCTCGCCATAGCCGATGTCGCCGAGACGTGGATGGGCGAAGCGGCCATCGCGCGCGAGATCCAGGACATCGACGTGGACGATCTTGCGCGCAAGCGGCGAACGTGGCTGATCCAGATGCTGGATCGGCACGACATTCCTGGTGATTTCCAGCATCAGGACCGGCGCCACCCGCGGCGGCAGCATCCGGTACGCGACCAGCGTCGCAACCGCAAGCAGAATGCCGCTCAACAGCCAGTTGCGGCTGCCGGACATGATCAGCGCACCGGTTCCAGGCGCCAGGCGTCGAGCCACTGGCGCTGTGCGAATTCATCGAAGCTCAACGGCACGCCGTAGGTCAATGGCGCGAAATGAGCGAACGCGGCAACGACCAGGACCAGGTACACACCGAGGTTGATGCGGGCATGGCGACGCCCCGGCGCCAGGTCGTCGGCGAACAGGTAGCGGTAGATCAGGGCCAGGTTGACGATGCCGAACAGCAGCGGCAGCAGGTAGTGATACAGGTACATGACCCGACCGACTTGGGCGATCGCAATCATATAGCCCAGGTACAGGGCAGTGAACAGGCAGATCCACAGGAACAGCCTGGGCTCCCGGATCGGGAGCGCATACACCGCGCGGCCAAGAATCAAGACCAGCGAGAGGACGATGCCGAACAGCACCGGCAACCAGATCAGCGGGTTGCCGATCAGATACGTGTAGCTGACCTTCGGCGTACCGTCGATGACGACGCGATTCCAGCGATAGTTGATGCTCTTGCCGCCCCAGGGCCAAGCCCAGGAACGGCTGCCGTTCTCGCCGGCCTTGCATTCATCCAGTCTGGGCACGCCCCGGGAATATTCGGCGAGGTAGCGCAGATGGTCGCGCAAGCCGACCCGGAATCCGTCCCAGGTCCAGGTACTGCCGGCTCGAAGATGCACGCGATACTCGAGCGTAGCCTTATAGTAGCGATCGGCTTCGACCCGGGTGCCAGTAGCGATGTGGACGTAGAACACCATCAATATCACTACGGCGATCGCGGCCAGCGTGGTCGGAACGGTGCTCGCCAACCGTTTCAGTACCGTCCCGACGCGCCGCTCGCGCAGATTGCGCCACTGGTCCGCGGCGAACAGGGCCACCGGCAGCAACAGCAGCACTGCGGCATTGAGCTTGACCGACAGCGCCAGTCCAATCGCCAGACCGAGGAGCAGATAGTCGCGCAAGGCAATTGGCCGCTCGCTCTGCACGGACGCGGCCAGCAGGTACAGCGCCGCGAGCGTAAACAGGATCTGCAGGCCTTCGAGCATCGCCGCCCGTGTATGCACGACCAGGGCATTGTCGAACACCAGCAACGCAGCGAAGACAGCGGCGACCCAGATGCTTCCGGTCAAACGCCGCAGCAGCCCGTACAACAGCAGCACCGACAGCAGCATCGCCAGCACCGACGGCAGCCGTACGCCGGCATAGCTGTAGTCCGCAGGCAGATGCGAGTTCTCGATATGATCGCGATCGAGCAGGCGCGTTGTGTCGAGATCGCGGTTGCCGCCGACGGCGAGCTCGCCCAGAGCGATCAGCATCTTGCCCAGGGGCGGATGCGCTTCCATGTACATCACGCCGTCGATCTGCTTCTGTGCCGAGGCGATGTGGTAGTTCTCGTCCCAGTACAGCGAGTTCGGCTGCGCATAGCGCGTGCCATAGGTGGCGATGGCGGCGATCAGCAGCAGGCCCGGAGCCAGCCAGGAACGCCATGAATGCCCTGGTTTCATCTCAGCCCGATCCAATTCGGAACGCCGACACGCTGATCAGCGGCCGGCCGGATTTACGCTGCACTGCACATTGACACCGGTTTCTTCGTTGGTCAATCTCGTCGGCAATCGAGCTGCATGCGGCCACGTCCGCGTGCGTGCGCTCGCATCGGGAACAGGGAATGGCCGCTGCATCGCCTCCATCCATTGATCCGCTCAGCGATGGTTCCTGCCGGGCGCATCTGGCTGCAATCATGGGCTTTTGCGCTGTTCTGCGCCGGCTGACGACGAGCACAATCGTGTCAACAGCGCCGGCCATCCCGCCCCGCCTCCAAGCCCGGAACCAGCCCGCCGATTCGCTTCGCCGCTTGCTCCCGAGGTCGGACATCCGATCCGGAGTGAAGCTTTTTGCGAGTTTTGATGACACCGGTGTCATCAAGCTCGCGCCGGACGCAGCCTGCTACCTCAACCTTCGGGGAAACGCCATGACCGCCGTGACTTCGTTCCGTGGTTCGACCTGTCGCCGCCGCTTCAGTGCGGGTCTGTTGCTCTGTCTGGCCGCCAGCGCCCAGGCCGGAGGCAATGTTCCGTTTCATGAAGACTTCGACGACGCCACGACTCAGACCCTGTTGACCACCGGCTACCGCTCGATCCCCGGCCAGCCGAGCCTGCCGATGTTCCACAGCAGCGCACTCAGCCGCACCGCCGTGGTCGATGGCGCACTGGAGTTCATGGGCGCCGTGTTCAGCATCGGCAACACCACCGCCGACGCCCAGACTGCGCCCGGTGACACCGGCACCTCCGGCATCTTTGATCTGAGCCAGGAGTACACGATCTCGTTCTGCTTCATCCGGTATGTCGGCGATGGCACCCGGCGTCTGCAGATCCAGGTCGACAACAACACCAGCGGCGCTGCGAATTCGATCCACGGCACCGCCTCGCGCATCTTCAACGAGCAGGTGCAGGAACTGACGCCGGGCCAGGTCTACAGCGTCACCTCCAGCGTCGGCACACCGACCTCGTTCTTCGTGTTGCGCCAGGAGAACAACGGCGAGGTCCTGGTCGACAACATTTCGGTCGACAACGGTCCGATCGGCAGCGCCACCTGTCCCGACCTGCTGCCGGCGGACGAAATCTTCGCCAGCGACTTCGAGGATCCGGACGGTGGTGGCTCCAGCAGCTGGTCCAGCTCCAGTCTGAGCGATCCGGACATGAGCAATCCGCCCGAACCGCTGGCCTGCGCGGCGGCCAATACGGTGCCCGGTTTCGCTTCGCTCGGCAGCGGCACCATCGGCGGCCAGGGCGGCCGCGAGGTCATCGTCAGCACGGGATTGGAACTGGCGGCGGCGCTGGAGACCCAGGTCAACAATCCGCAGCCATTGATCATCTGGATCGACGGCGAGATCAACCCTGGCAACAGCGGTACCCTGAACAAGTTCGACATCAAGGACATGGACAACGTCTCCGTGCTCGGCTTGCCCGGCGCCAGCTTCGTCGGCATCGGCATCAAGATCTGGCGCGCCAACAACATCGTCATCCGCAACCTGATCATGCGTCACGTCGACATCGGCGAGAAGGACCACATCAGCCTGGACGGACCGTCCAGCAACGTCTGGATCGACCACAACCACTTCTACAACTCGCTGGATTCACACCAGGACTACTTCGACGAGCTGGTCAGCGGCAAGGGCAATATCGACAACATCACCCTGTCCTACAACGTCTTCCACGACAGCTGGAAGACCTCGTTGTGGGGCTCCGGCGACAGCAACAACTTCCATCGCCGGATCAGCTTCATCGGCAATCGCTGGGAAAACGTCAACTCGCGTCTGCCGCTGTTCCGTTTCGGCGAAGGCCATGTCCTGAACAGCTACTACAGGAACGGCCTGAGCTCGGGCATCAACGTGCGCATGGGCGCGAACATGCGCATCGACAGCAGCCATTTCGAGAACGTGGTCAATCCGGTGTTGTCGATGGACAGCAGCCAGATCGGCTTCTGGGACACCAACAAGGACAACGTGTTCCTGAACGTGACCTGGACGCCGCTACCGAGCAATTGCAACAGCAATCCCTGCGCCTGGGGCAATACTCCGGGCACGGTCCAGAACGGCGGCCAGATCGCGTCGACGACCCACTATGTGCCGCCGTACGCCTATGTCGCCCTGCCAGGCGAGCAGGTACGCGACTTCGTCGTCGTCAACGCCGGAGTCGGCCGCGTCGACGACTGCCTGGACCAGCCGATCGACGGCGGCGGTTCGTCGAGCTCGTCGTCCAGTTCCGACCCGCCGGGCGGCGCCCTGGACTGGTTCGAGGAGGACTTCGACGAAGCAACCACGAAAACCCTGCTGACCACCGGCTATCGCGCCTTGCCGGATCATCCGGACATTGCGATGTTTCATTCCAGCGCGGTCAGCCGCACCGCCGTGGTCGACGGCGCGCTGCAGTTCCGCGGCGCCGTGTTCAGTATTGGCAACACGACGCCGACGGTCGCCACCACCAGCGGCGACGCCTCGGTCACCGGCATCTTCGACATGAGCCAGGAATACACGGTCTCGTTCTGCTTTGTCGGTCATACCGGCGACGGCACTCGGCGGCTGCAAGTGCAGGTCGACAACAACACCAGCGGCGGCGCCAACTCGATGCATGGCAACGCCTCGCGCATCTTCAACCAGCCGGTGCAGAATCTGACGCCGAACACCGTCTACAGCGTGACCTCGAGCGTCGGCACCGAGCAATCGTTCTTCGCGCTGCGCATGGAGGACGGTGCCGACACGCTGATCGACAACGTCCATTTCGAGCACGGCAGCAGCGGCAGTGCGAGCTGCAACGATGGCGGCGGATCAAGCAGTTCCAGCAGTTCGGATCCGAAGCCGGACTTCGAGTTCGACGAGACCTTCGACACGGCGACGACCGCGACCCTGCTGACCACCGACTACCGCGCCCTGCCGGACCACCCGAGCGTTCCGATGTTCCACTCGACCCAGCCGGGCCGCACCAGCGTCGTCGACGGTGCGGCGCGGATCGAAAACAGCGTCATTTTCAGCATCGGCAATACCACACCGACGACGCCGACCACCTCCAGCGCCGGCACCAGCGGCGTATTCGACCTGAGCCAGGTCTATACGCTGTCGTTCTGCATCGTCGCCGTCGACACCCCGGATACGAAAAAGCTTCAGGTCCTGATCGACAACAACACCACCGGCGCCGCCAATTCACCGCACGGAAACGCCTCGCGCATCTACAACGTCGACACCTCGACCTTGACGCCCGGACAGCTGGTCAGCATCACCAGCTCGGTCGGCTCGGCCAGCTCATTCGTCGCGATCCGGGTCGAGAGCGGCACCGACGTCACCTTCGACAATGTTCGGATCGAGCATGGTGGCACCAGCACCGTGAACTGCGCGTCCGACTAGTCGGCGCTGCCCGGTGGCAGCGCGGCACGGCCATCGTAGCGATCCGGGTCCCGATCCGGGTTGCATTGATGGTCCCGTTGCCAGTGCGGCGAAAACGCCTCGGTCATCTGCTGGCCGGCGTTGATCCGGCTTCCGCAAGGCAGCTCGATCGGCGCATTCGGCCCGCCAGCGATCAGGGAGCCTACGGTTTCGACGATCCGGCGCGCATCCCAGGGCTGGCGCACCCGCAGGCCGCGCAGGGGCGCATTTGGCGCGGCTTCGCCGGCGATGCGCGGCTGCCTGACCTGCGGCAGCCGCGGCTGGTCGCGGCGACCGAAACCTTGTTCGACCGGCGGCTGCGACGGGCGACTGAAAGCATCCTGCTCCGGCGTGATCCATTCCCGCGCCGGCTCCGGTGGCGTCGTTTCGAACACCGCCTGCATCGGTGCCGACGAGGCTCGACGGGACGGCGGCGCCGGCGCTGGCGGTTCCGGCTGCGCCTGGTTCTCTTCTTCGATCTCTGGTTCCGGTTCCGGCTCGGGCTCGGGCTCGGGCGGAGGATCGAAAAACTCCAGAATCAGAACCGTTTCGTGCTCGACCGGCGGCGCCGGCGCTGGCGGCCGCATCGCCTGCGCCAGCAGGTACAGCAAGACCACGTGCGCCAGGCCCACGATCGCCAACACCGCCACGCGCACGCCTGTCGTCATCTGCCGATTCCGTATACGAGCCGTCGCGCAGGCTAGCGGGCGGAACTTGAACGTAGCCAAGCCGGGCCGTCGAGGGATCAGCCGAGGGCAGTCGAGCGTCTTCGAGATCCGGCGCCGACCATGCGAAAACAACCCGAAGCGCGTTCAGCACGATCCCTCAGCCCACCGGATTGCGCAGCAGATGTGGCATAGGCCGATCACGACGCCCGATGTCCCCGACGTACCTGTCCTCTCCCGGCGGGACCGCCATCGACCGGGGCCGCTGCCATTCGTCGCCTCCTGGGCGACTTCGTCGATCCGGGTGGCGCCTTGTCGAGCAGTCCTTGGCCGACATGCCGGCGGGGTTTACACCGGCAGCGGGGAATGTTCCCCGAACCCGAGGAGAAATGACATGCGCAACCGTTCTGGACTCAGTGTGCTCGCGGCCGCCACCGTGCTGCTGCTCGGCGTTGGCGCCGCGCCGGCCGAGGCCCATTCTCCGCTGCGCGACCACGTAATCGGTGGTGGCTATGCGGCCTTCGAGAGCAACGGCGCGCCCGGCGAGAATTCCTACTGGGTATTCGCGCGGGAACGGCCCAACGGCCAGCCGATGGGGCAGTGGTACGCCGATGTGGTGATCGAGTTCCCCGGCTTCACCTGGGTGTTCAAGGCACTGTACTCGGTCGACTGCCTAGAGGTCGACCACGCCACCAAGACCGCCTGGATCGAAGGGACCGTGATCGACAGCCCAGATCCGGGCAATCTCGGTGTTCGTGCGTTCCTGTGGATTCGCGACGGCGACGACGTGGCCGGTGTTCCCGACCAGCATTCGATCACGCCGATTCCGGCAGGCAGCAACTTCGACTGCCACGATCGGCCGGCACCGGATTTCATGGAGTCAATCACCAGCGGCAATTACATCATCCGGAAACGCCGAAACTGATCGGCCCCGGGCAAGCCGCGTTGTCCCTGCACGCGCATGCTGTTGCGGGTGCGTGCAGGGACCGGTGTCAGCCCAGGCGCGTGCGCAAGTCGTCGGCATAGCGCCGACTCATGATCAGCGATCTCGGCAAGCCTTCGACGAAGACCCGGTAGCGCCGGTTGAACCAGCGGTCGATCCGTCGCACGCTGTGCACGTTGACGATCGCCGAGCGATGGATACGGGCGAAGGACTGGATTGGCAATCGCGCTTCCCAGTGTTTCAGCGGCTTCAGTACCTTGTGCGTCCGGCCATCCCCGGTCTGGACGAGGGTGTAGTCGCCATCGGCGACCACGGCCCGGATGTTGCTGACCGGAAGAAACAACGCGCCATCCTCTCCCTGGGGCAGGAAGAGATGGTCTGCGTAGTCCAACGGCTGCACCGGACTGGGGTCGCCGCTCGTCTCGACGCTCGGCGGTGCGACGCGGGCGACGGCTGCCCTCAGGCGCTCGGCCTGTACGGGCTTGAGCAGATAGTCCACGGCGCCGACATCGAAACCGCGCAACGCGTAAGCCTCGTAGGCGGAGACGATGATCGACTGCATGCCGACGGGAGCGGCTGCGAGCAATTCCAGGCCGGAACCGCCGTCGAGCTGCACGTCCATGAAGGCCAATTGCGGCCGCACGTCGCGCAGCAGTGCCTGGGCCGACTCGAAGGTCGCAGCCTCGCCGACCAGATCGATCCTCGGCAGATGACCGAGTTGCCGCTTCAACTCCGTGCGGGCCAGTCGTTCGTCCTCGATCAGCACGGTCCGGATAGGCGATGGCAGCATGATTGTTTCCTTGAGCAAACGGATACAGGTGATCAGGCGATTTCGAGCTTCAGCCGCGCCACGACTTCATCGCCCGAAGGCCCGACGTGAAAGTCGTATCGGCCTTGAATCTGTGCCGCAAGCCGGGCGCGCAGATTGGTGAGCCCGAGTCCGGACCGGTCCAGGCGCGCCCCGCACTCCTCGTTGTCGTCGATCCACCGGCCGCTGTTGCGAATCTCGAGCACGCAGTTCCCGCCCCGGCGGCGCGCGCTCACAGCGATACTGGTCGGACCGTTGCGGCAGGTGTGCATGCCGTACTTGACCGCATTCTCGACCAGGGGCTGGAGCAGAAAGGCCGGCATACGAACATCCGACAGGGCGGGCTCGTGATCGACGCGGTAGTCGATGCGATCCTCGAAGCGCACTTTCTGGATGGCCAGATAGCGAACCACGGCATCGAACTCTTGCGCGAGCGTGGATTGCGCATCGGCGCAGTCGACCAGCGAATGACGCAGAAATGCCGACAGATCGGTGATCACACGCTCCGCGCGGGTCGGCTCCTCCCTGACCAGCGCACGCAGGGAAGCCAGCGCGTTGAACAGGAAGTGGGGATTCAGCTGATGGCGCAGCATCAATGCGTGCGCAAGTTCGGCCCTTGACAGCGCCTGTTTCAGCCGCCGGCTTTCCTCACGAAGGTCCAGCCCGCGGCGGATTCCGATGTAGAGTGAGGTCCAGGCCAGGTACAGCAGCGATTCGTATAGCTTGCCCTCTACGCTGGCGAGCCAGGCGAGCGTACCGGGCGCAGCGAAAACCCAGCCGCTTCGCGTCGCATGGAGCGACGCCTCCAGCGACACCAGGGCCGTGGCGATGGCGAGTCCCACGGCGACGCCAATCTGGAGAGCCGGCGGCCAGGATCGGTGTTCCAGGCGCTGTAAAACCCACGCCAGGACACTCGTCAGCACGATGCCCTTGCAGATCACCCATGCCGCATCGGTCGCCGCCAATGGGAAAGCTGCGCCCTTGATCGCGACGTAGGCGCTCCAGCCGAGGATCTGAAGCAGCCAGAAGGCGCGTGCGCGCGGCCGGCCTGGTGGGTTCATCGACGCTCCCAATGTCGGCCATGACATCGGCCACCCCTCAAGGACGCTCCAGGTCTGCCTTCCGTCGCGGGGACGGATAAGAAATCCGAAGCATCTTTCCGCCTCAGCCTACGCTGCTGGCCGCTGCGTCAACCATCCCGTACGGCTGCGGCCGCGCCAGCAGGCGCCGAGGTCATCACCCTTGTTTATCGCATCGATGTCGGACGAACCGCGGGTATGGCCGAGACATCCGGCGAGGTCCGCGGGCCGTCAGCGCGCCACCGTCACGGTTGCCAAGCCGCGGCCGAGGCCGCAGGATGTCGCCGGACCCCGATCGGAGTACGCGTATGAAACGCCGCCATTTTCTGCGCGCCAGTGGTGCGCTCGCCGCAACCGGTACCCTCGCCGCCTGCTCCGGCGAACCGGGACCGGCGACAGTCGGCGGTGCTGACACCCGGCGCTTTCAGTGGCGCATGGTGACCACCTGGCCGGCGAATTTTCCGGCGCTCGGCACCGGCGCCAGCCGCCTGGCCGAGATGATCGGCCGCGCCAGCGGCGGCCGTCTGAGCGTGCGCGTTCACGGCGCCGGCGAGCTGGTGCCGGCGTTCGAGACCTTCGATGCGGTCGGCCGCGGCACCGCCGAGATGGGCCACGGCGCCGCGTACTACTGGAGCGGCCGCTCACCGGCCTGCGCATTTTTCGCCGCGGTGCCGTTCGGCCTGAACAGCCAGGAGATGAACGGCTGGCTCTACCATGGCGGCGG
>CAZFUH010000055.1:14647-15683 GCA_964522235.1 uncultured Rhodanobacteraceae bacterium | reverse complement strand
CGGTACCAAGATGATCCACCTGGGCAAGAACACCAAGAGCAAGATCATCGCCAAGGGCATTTCCGCCGGCCGCGGCCAGCAGACCTATCGCGGTCTCGTTCGCGTGCAACCGACCGCCGCGAATGCGCGCAACTACACCCAGTGCGACTCGCTGCTGATCGGCAAGGAATGCGGCGCGCATACCTTTCCGTACATCGAGGTCAAGCGCATGGACGCGATCGTCGAGCACGAGGCGACGACCTCGAAGATTTCCGAAGACCAGCTGTTCTACTGCCTGGCGCGTGGCATCGGCGAAGAGGATGCGGTGTCCCTGATCGTCGACGGCTTCTGTCGCGATGTGTTCAAGGAGTTGCCGATGGAATTCGCGGTCGAGGCCAAGCGCCTGCTTGAGGTTTCCCTGGAAGGAGCGGTCGGGTGAACGGTCAGGCCGTCAACGCCGCACAGGACCGGCCAGGGCCAGGCATCGAGCGCCGCGCGCGCCGCCGATACCTGCTCGATGAAGAACCGTCAAAGGTCGTTGGCTAGGCGCATTTGTGCCGCCCGCAGAGTACGCCCTCCACATCCGCTTCGAACTGAAGATCATCACTCATGCTCAAGATCGACAACCTGCGCGTCCGCGTCGCCGACAAGGACATTCTCAAGGACCTGAGCCTGCACGTCGCCGCTGGCGAGGTGCATGCGCTGATGGGACCGAACGGCGCCGGCAAGAGCACGCTGGCGGCGGTGCTGGCCGGACGTGACGGCTACGACATCGTCGAAGGCACGATCCAGTTCGACGGTCGCGATCTTCTGCAACTGGCGCCGGAGGAGCGTGCCGCCGCCGGCGTGTTCCTGGCCTTCCAGTATCCGGTCGAGATTCCCGGCGTCAACAACACCTATTTTCTGCGCGCGGCATTGAATGCCCAGCGCAAGGCCCGTGGCGAGACCGAGATCGATTCGGTGCAGTTTCTGAAGCTGGTGCGCGAAAAGCTGAAGATCCTGCACCTGTCCGACGATCTTCTGCACCGCGGCGTCAACAGCGGTTTCTCCGGCGGCG
>CAZFUH010000055.1:0-14637 GCA_964522235.1 uncultured Rhodanobacteraceae bacterium | reverse complement strand
AGAAGAAGCGCAACGAGATCTTCCAGATGGCCGTGCTCGAACCCCGGCTGGCAGTGCTCGACGAGACCGATTCCGGACTGGATATCGACGCGATGAAACAGGTGGCCGACGGCGTCAACGCGCTGCGTTCGCCTGAGCGCGGGTTTCTGGTCATCACCCACTATCAGCGCCTGCTCGACTACATCGTTCCGGACCGGGTCCACGTACTGTCGGACGGTCGCATCGTCGAGTCCGGCGACAAGACTCTGGCGTATGAGCTGGAGGCACATGGCTATGGCTGGATTGCCGAGCGCAAGCTCGGTGAGGCGGCGCACGGATGAGCAACGCATTGCTGCAAGCGCTGGCACCACTCTGGCAATCGCAGGATCAAGGCGAGGCGCTGCCGCCGTGGTTTCGGGCACGGCAACGCCGTGTGCTGGCAGCGGCACAGGCCGCGTCCTGGCCGGCTCGAACTGTCGAGAACTGGAAATACACTTCGCTGCACGCCCTGGCGCAGCGAGCGCCATCCGCCCCGGAACCGGCGCCGACAGCAACGGCGGGATTCGAGGGCAGCGGTCTGCGTTTCGTCGATGGCCGGCTGATGGCCATCGGCACGGCTGGTGCAGTCGCCGGCGTCGAGTTGATGCCGCTGTCGGCGGCTCTGGCCGCCGATGACGAACGCCTGCGCTTCGCAATCGGCCGCGAGGATGAGGGCGGTGACGTATTCGATCAGATCAATGGCGCGTTCGCCACTCAAGGTGCCTGGCTGCGGGTCGCTGCCGGCGCCGGTGACGAGCAATGGCTGCATCTGGATATGGCAAGCGGCGACGCGGACGGCGATCGCGCCTGGCATCTGGCGCATCGGATCGAGATCGGCGAGCGTGCGCGCCTGCGTCTTCTGGTCGATCTGACCGGCGCCGACAGCGCCCGCTTCGCGACCGTCCTGTCGAGGATCCGCGTCCAGCGCGATGCCCGACTCGACCTGGTCTGGCGCGCCGATGCCGCAGCGGCTTTGACTCTGATCGCTCGTACCGGTATCGACCTGGACGCCGGTGCCCAGTTGCGCATGCAGGTGCTCGATGCCGGAGCGGCACCGTCGCGGCACGATCTGCGCATCGCCTTGCGCGGCGCCGGCGCGCGCAGCGAACTCGGCGGTGTCTTCCTGCTCGATGGCCGCCGGCACGCCGATCTCCAGCTCGATCTGCGCCATGAAAGCGCCGATGCCAGCAGCGATACGATCTGGCGTGCGGTCGCCGGCGACCGCAGCCGAGCCGTGTTTGATGGTCATATCACGGTCGCCGCCGGTGCCGATGGCAGCGATGCCCGGCTCGCTTGCAAGAGTCTGCTGACATCGGCCCAGGCCGAGATCGATGCCAAGCCGGTGCTGGAGATCTACGCCGACGACGTCAAGTGCGCGCACGGCGCCACCGTTGGTCAGCTCGACGCGCTGGCGTTGTTCTATCTGCGTGCGCGCGGACTGCCGGAGGCGCAGGCGCGCAGCCTGTTGCAGTCGGCGTTCTGCCTTGAGGCGTATGGCGATGGCGAGCCTGCGTCGCCTGCTGCCGAGCGCCTGCGCGCCTGGCTCGACGCGGCAAAGGCATGACCGTGTCCGCGTATTTCGACGAGGCAGTCGGTGGTACGACGATCGAGTGTGCCTTATCCGCCATCCGTGAATTTTTCCGTCGCGTTTCCCTGCGCGTACATCGGGGTAGGGGGCCGGGTCTGGTGGTGTCGTTGGTCGAGACAGCGGGTGAGAGTTCCGTATGTCGGATGAAGTGATGGCGAACACGATCGACGCTGAAGTGGAACCGGACTGGCGGCGGCTGCGCGAGGACTTCCCGGGACTGCGCCGCCGGGTGCACGGCAAGCCCCTGGTGTATCTGGACAACGCAAATACCGCGCAACGGCCGGAACCGGTGCTGGCGGCGATCCAGCGCTACTACCGCGAGTACAACGCCAATGTCTCTCGCGCCGTGCATACGCTGGGCAGCGAAGCAACCGTGGCCTATGAGGGCGTGCGCGACCTGCTGGCGGAGTTTCTCGGCGCCGGCTCCCGCGATGAGATCGTGTTCACGCGCGGCACCACCGAGGGCATCAACCTGGTGGCGCATAGCTGGGGCTCGATCCATGTCCACGCCGGCGACGCCATCGCCGTGACGCAAATGGAACACCATGCCAACATCGTGCCGTGGCAGCTGCTGTGCCAGCGCAGCGGCGCGACGCTGAAGGTGGTGCCGATCCATGACAACGGCGAGCTGGATCTGGAAGCGGCGCGGGCGCTGCTGACGCCCGAGGTCAGACTGTTTGCATTCACCCACGTCTCGAATGCGCTGGGAACGATCAATCCGGTGCGTGAGCTGTGTGCGCTGGCTCGCGAGCGCGGCATTGCGACCCTGATCGATGGTTCGCAGGCAGCTCCACATCTGCCGCTGGACGTACTGTCGATCGGCTGCGATTTCTATGTCATCACCGGCCACAAGATGTTCGGCCCGACCGGCAGCGGAGCGCTGTGGGCGCGGCGCGAAACCCTGGCGGCGATGCCGCCGTTCATGGGCGGCGGCGAGATGATCCGCGAGGTTCGCTTCGACGGCAGCAGTTTCGCCGAGCCGCCGCATCGGTTCGAGGCCGGCACGCCGAACATCGCCGGCATCATTGGTCTTGGTGCCGCCGTGAACTACCTGCGGGCGATCGGCATGGAATCGATCGCGGCGCGGGAGAGCGAACTGTGCGCGCATGCGCTGGAACGCCTGTCGCGGATCGACGGCTTCCGCCTGTTCGGCAACGCCCGGATGCGCGCGCCGGTGTTCTCGTTTCTGGTCGACGGCGCCCAGGCCCAGGATCTGGCGACCTTGCTCGATCTGGAAGGCGTCGCCGTGCGCTCCGGCCATCATTGCGCGCATCCGCTGATGCAGTTCTATGGCGTCAACGCGACCTGCCGGGCGTCCTTGGCTTTTTACAATACCGAGGCGGAGATCGATCTGCTGGTCGCCGCGATCGAACGTGTGCGAGGTCTGCTGGCATGAAGCGGAGCGTGGCCCTGCTGGTGTTTCCGGACGTCGAGGTGCTCGACGCTGCCGGTCCGTTCGAGGTTTTTTCGGTCGCGTCGGAACTGCATGACCAGGCATTGTTCGAGGTCCGACTGGTCGCGGTCGGCGCCGCGCCGGTGCCTGCGGTCAACGGTCTGCGGCTGCTGCCGGATGCGACCCTGGACGAGGTCAGCGCCGCCGATGTGGTGATCGTACCGGGCGGCTTCGGCAGCCGCGCCGCCGCGGCCGACGCGCATGTGCTGGATTGGCTTCGGCAATGGGCGCCGCAGGCGGAATGTCTGCTCAGCATCTGCACCGGCGCGCGAGTCCTGGCTGCCGCCGGCCTGCTCGCGGGGCGGCGTTACACCACGCATCATCAGGCCTGGGATGCGCTTGCGGCGACGCCGGACGCGACCCTGGTTCGCGGCGTTCGCTTCGTCGAGGACGGCCGGTTGGTCGCTGCCGCCGGAATCAGCGCCGGGATCGATGCATCGTTGTACGTGGTGTCGCGCTTGTGCGGTATCGACATCGCCCTGGCCACGGCGCGTTACATGGAATACGACTGGCGCGTGCGCACGCCGGAACAGCCCGAGCGTTCCGGCGACCTGGCGATCCGCTACGCGACTGCCGCAGATGTCGACGCGATCGTCGCGATCGCGCATGCCTCGTATCGTGGCGAAGCCAGCCGCGCCGGCTGGACCACCGAAGCCGATTATCTCGACGGTCAACGCACCGACGCCGAGGCTGTCGCCGCGATGCTGGCGGGCGGCCAGGGCATCCTGCTCGCCGAACGCGACGGCGAGCTGCTCGGCTGCTGCCAGATTGAACGCGACGGCGATGCCTGCTGGTTCGGTCTGTTCGCGGTGCCGCCGAAGGCGCAGGGACAGGGCGTCGGCAATCGCCTGCTCGCCGCCGCCGAACGTTGGGCATTCGCGCACTTCGACGCGGCGCGCATGCGCATGAAGGTGATCTGGCTGCGCGAAGAGTTGATCGCCTGGTATCTGCGCCGAGGCTACCGTCGAACCGGTGCCAGCCATCCGTTTCCGTACGGTGACCCTCGCTATGGCCTGCCGCGTCGCGACGACCTGCACTTTATCGAGCTGGCAAAGCCGCTGTCAGGCGATTGGGCGACGCCGAAACGCCGATCTTGACCGCGACGGCTGGCCCGTCAATGTAAGACTGGCCGCCGACGATCAGGACGCCTGTTCCACGAAGGCGCCCTTTGCGGCGTCATACAGACAGTGGACGGAGTTGGATTTCTGAAAGTCGATCCGAGTCGAGCGGCTCGAAATCGCACGCGATTCGGCGCCAGCGCCCTGCGCCGAGGGTGGCACGGTGATCGTCGCGCCGGTACTGATCCCGGTCGCCAGCCAAACGTAGACTGCCGGCAGTGGCGTCCAGGTCGCCAATTGCGACTGCGGCACCGCTGTAGCGACGATCGGCGAAGATGTGTTGCCGCCGCCGACCGCCTGCGCCAAGCCGAGAGTCTGCGTGCTGCTGGTCTGGTTGATCGCTCGGTAGGAGCCCTGCGGCGGAGCCTCGGATCCGGTCTTGGGGCCGTCCAATCCCTTGCTCGTAAGCGTGAAGTAGGTTCCGGACGGGATGCCGAGCGCGCTGGTCTGGATGAAGTTCACGCCACCGGATTGCGTCGCGTAGTACACGGCGTACTCGTCTAGCCATTCGATTCTGTTGTGGGACAGCGGCGGCAGGCTGATCCACGCGATGTTGCTCGGCGAGTCGCTGAATACCTTGGCCAGGACGATGTTTTCGCCGGCTTCGACGATGGTGGCCAGATCGTTCGCGGCGATATCCAGTTGCAGTGAGTAGGTAGTCGCCATGGTCACCGTGCCTCCGTCATAAGTTGAACCGCATTGTCGTCGATCCGCCAACGCCGGCGGCATTGGCGGGCATCATAGCCGACGGCAAGGTCCGGATCGCTCGCAGCGTCCGGCGGGTGGCACGATTGCGGGCCACGCGGCTGGGGTCTGGCGGATTGTCCGAGTGTGTTCGTTCTGAAGTCCAGACCGCGGCCCGACCGCGATTGACATCGCGGTCGGGCTCGGTTCGGACTGGCCTGACGCCGTTGCGCGATCAGGCCGCGACCGGAGCCTGCTCGAACTGTTCTTCCTCAGTCGAACCGTGCAGCGCCGAAAGCGAGCTTCCGCCTCCGGCGATGACCTGATTCAGCGTGTCGAAATAGCCGGTACCGACCTCGCGCTGATGCTTGGCAGCAGTATAGCCGTCCTTCTCGGCGGCGAATTCGGCTTCCTGAAGTTCGACATAGGCCGCCATCTGTCGTTGCTTGTAGCCGCGCGCGAGCTGGAACATGGAATAGTTGAGCGCATGGAAGCCGGCCAGGGTGATGAACTGGAATTTGTAGCCCATGGCCGCGATCTCCTTCTGGAAGCAGGCGATCGTCGCTTCATCGAGGTTCTTCTTCCAGTTGAAGCTCGGCGAGCAGTTGTACGCGAGCAGCTTGCCGGGGTATCGGGCATGGATGGCCTCGGCGAATCGGCGCGCCTGCTCCAGACTTGGCGTCGAGGTCTCGCACCAGATCAGGTCGGCGTAGGGCGCATAGGCCAGGCCGCGGCTGATCGCCTGGTCGATGCCTTGTTCGGTTTCGTAGAAGCCTTCGACCGTGCGGCCTCCGGTCAGGAACGGCTGGTCATTGGCGTCGATGTCACTGGTCAGCAATCCGGCGCCCATCGCGTCCGTGCGGGCGACGATCACGGTCGGTACACCGGCGATATCGGCGGCCAGTCGCGCAGCGACCAGCTTCTGCACCGCCTCCTGGGTCGACACCAGCACCTTGCCGCCCATGTGGCCACACTTTTTCGCGCTGGCTAGCTGATCTTCGAAATGCACGCCGGCAGCGCCGGCCTCGATCATGTGCGCCATCAATTCATAGGCGTTGAGGACGCCGCCAAAGCCGGCCTCGGCATCGGCGACGATCGGCACCAGCCAGTCGATGCCGTTCCTGCCTTCGGCATGATGCAGCTGATCGGCACGCAGCAGGGTGTTGTTGATCTTGCGCACCACGTTCGGCACCGAGTCGACCGGATAGAGCGACTGGTCGGGGTACATGGCCCCGGCAGTATTGGCGTCGGCGGCGACCTGCCATCCGCTGAGGTAGATCGCCTGCAAGCCTGCCTTGACCTGCTGCATTGCCTGGTTGCCGGTCAGTGCACCCAGTGCGTTGACGAACGGTTCGTCGTGCAGCGAACGCCACAGGCGCTCGGCGCCGCGACGGGCCAGGGAGTGTTCGACGGCGACCGTGCCGCGCAGGCGTACGACGTCCTCGGCGCTGTACGGGCGGTTCACGCCTTTCCAGCGTGGGTTGTTGTCCCAGTCCAGCTGAAGTTGGTCGGCGCTTGCCAGTTTCGTCGTCATCGGGCTGCTTCCTCAGGTTGGGCGATGAATCTCATCGGCTCGTGTTTGGTGCTCGGGATCGCTTCAACTCGTTGCCGCTCTGCCGTGATTCGGCGGGCCAGTGGCGACGACATCCACGTGCTTTCCATGGTTCTCACTTCTATTCACTCACCTCGAGTCGTTCGTAGGCGGGCAAGGTCAAGAATTCCACCAGCTCGTCGGCGGCCGTGACCTCGGCCAGCAAGCCGGCCGCAGCGTTCAGCCGGGCATGGCCCGGTGTCGCCGGGTCGAGATCAGTTGACAGTTGATCCAGAATCTCGGCCAGGCAGCGCTGGAACAGTTCGTTGCTGATCGTGGTGCCGTCGTCCAGGCGGGCGCCGTGCCGCTGCCACTGCCAGAGCTGGGCACGGCCGATCTCCGCCGTTGCTGCGTCCTCCATCAGGTGATGGATCGGTACGCAGCCCAGACCGTCGAGCCAGGCTGCGAGGTAGCGCACGGCGACCTCGACATTGCTGCGATAGCCGGCCAGGGTGATGGTGCCGGCCGGCACCGCAAGCAGCTCACTCTGGCCGACGCGAACATCGCTGCGGGTCTGATGCACCTGGTTCGGTCCCGGCATGTGCTCGTCGAAGATCGCTTCGGCGATCGCAATCAGATCCGGGTGAGCGACCCAGGTGCCATCGTGGCCGGCGCTGACCTCGCGCAGCTTGTCGGCACGCACCTTGTCCAGGGCGCGCGCATTGCCGTCGGCATCGCCCTTGATCGGAATCTGCGCCGCCATGCCGCCCATCGCCAGTGCGCCGCGGCGGTGGCAGGTCTGGATCAGCAGCTCCGAATAGGCTTTCAGAAACGGCACCGTCATCGTGATCTGGCCGCGTTCGGGCAGCAGCCGGTCGGGGTGCGCGCGCACGGTCTTGATGGTCGAGAAGATGTAGTCCCAGCGGCCGCAGTTCAGGCCGACGATGCGGCTGCGCAGCGCATGCAGGATCTCGTGCATCTGAAACGCCGCCGGCAAGGTCTCGATCAGCACCGTAACCTTGATGCTGCCGGCCGGAAGTTGCAGCGCCTGCTCGGTATAGGCGATGACATCGTCCCAGAGTTCGGCTTCGCGCCAGTGCTCCAGCTTGGGCAGGTAGAAGTACGGACCTCGGCCGCGCGCGTGCAGAGCAGCGGCGTTGTGGAACGCGAACAGGGCGAAGTCGAACAGGCTAGCGGACAGCGGCGCGCCATCGCACAACACATGCTTTTCATCGAGGTGCCAGCCGCGCGGGCGCACCATCAGTACGGCGGTGTCGTCGTTGAGTCGGTAGTGCTTGCCTTGCGTCGAGCTGAACTCGATGTTGCCGGCGACGGCGTCGCGCAGGTTGACCTGGCCCTCGAGCATATTGCTCCACGTCGGCGCGCTGGAATCCTCGAAGTCGGCCATGTACACGCGGGCGCCGGAGTTCAAGGCATTGATGACCATCTTGCGGTCGACCGGACCGGTGATTTCGACCCGGCGGTCGAGCAGCGGCTGCGGAATCGGCGCGACCTGCCAGTCACCGTCGCGGATCGCGACCGTTGCCGGGTCGAAGTCCGGCAGGCGACCCTGGTCGTAGTCGAGCTGTCGGCGCGTGCGCTCGCGCAGCAGATCATGACGGCGGGCACCGAAGCGCCGTTCCAGCGCGCTCAGAAACACCCGGGCCGCACCGGTCAGGATCTGTGCCTCGGCCGGGCAGGCCGGAGCCAGAAGAGTGAGCGGGTCGCGGGGCAGGGCATCCGCCGGCATGAGCGTCTCCAGATGGCAGGTTCGTCAGGGGCATCGGTGGTCTGATGCTGCACTGCAACCATAGGCTTGTCTTTCTAGCTTTGACAAACCAGTTGTTTCAAACAGACACTTTAATTGCGCAAAACTATGCCTGAGAGTATGGTTTCGTGGCGTCCCGCATGTGCCATCTCCGATGACCGACCGCGACCCCCGTTACTACTACAAAGGCAATCGACTCAAGCAGTTACGTGCGTTCTGTGCCTTGGTCAAGTTCGGTACCTTGGCCCGGACCGCGGAGTCGCTGTTCCTGAGCCAGCCGGCGGTCAGCCTGCAATTGTCGGCGTTGGAGAAGGAACTGGACACGCCCTTGCTCGATCGCCAGGGCCGCAACCTGCGCGTGACCCGGGAAGGACTGGCCTTGTACGAACTGGCCCGGCCCCTGGTCGAAGGCATGGACGGCATTGCCGATGCACTGCGTGCCGAACTCAGCGGCCTGGACACCGGCGAGCTGAACATCGCCGCCGGCGAGTCGACCATCCTGCACCTGCTGCCGCCGCTGGTGCAGGCGTTTCGCGAGCGTCACCCCGCCGTCCACGTGCACCTGCACAATGTCACCGGTCGCGATGGCCTGGCCCTGCTGCGCAATGATCAGGTCGAACTCGCCGTCGGTTCGATGATCGAGGTGCCGCCGGACATCGCCTATGAGCCGGTCTATCACTTCGACCCGATGCTGATCGCGCCGCTCGGTCATCCGCTCGCCGACAAGACCGAACTGCGCCTGGAGGATCTCAGCCCGTATGGGCTGATCCTGCCGCCGAAGCGGCTGTCGACCTGGCGCCTGGTCGACCTGGTGTTCCAGCAGCGACGGGTGCCGTACAACGTTGCCCTCGAGGTTGGCGGCTGGGAGGTCATCAAGCAGTACGTCGCGATGGGTCTGGGGATCTCGATCGTTACCGGCTTCTGCCTGAAACCCGAGGATGAGCAGCGCCTGGTCGTGCGCAACCTGCGCGCGTACTTTCCACCGCGCAGCTATGGCGTGGTCGTGCGCAAGGGCCGGCTGCTCAGCAACCACGCACGCCGCTTCGTCGATCTGGTTCGCCCCGGCCTGTTCATGCGCAGCTACACCGAACCCGGCCACTCCGAGCGTTGAGCGCGCCGTTCGCTGAACTTTTGCCTGCCGTCCGTGTCCAGGAGGGGCCACCTGTCCGGAACGATCATGACAATTGCCAGTCGCATGACGATTTTTCTTCGCGAGTACCGAGCCCTGTTGTTGTTCCTCGCGCTGATGCTGGTGTTCCGCAGCGCGGTTGCGGACTGGCACGATGTTCCGAGCAGCTCGATGCATCCGAGCATCGTCGAAGGCGATCGAGTATGGGTGAACAAGCTGGCCTATGACTTGAAACTGCCGTTCGCCGGCGTCGAGATCGTCCGCTTCGGCGAGCCTCGGCGGGGCGAAATCATCGTCTTCGAGTCCCAGGCCGCCGACATCCGCTTGATCAAGCGGGTGATCGGATTGCCGGGCGAGACGGTGGCCCTGGCTGGCGGACGTCTGGTCATCGATGGCGAGGCAGCCGGGTATCAGCCGCAGCCATCGTCGCTGCCGGGCTGGGTCGGCGAGGAGGCGATCGCCGGCAGCCGCCACGGCATTCGCTATTCCCGCTACTCCGGCGTCGGCTCGGGTGCCGGCGATTTCGGCCCGGTGACGGTGCCGGCCGATCATTACCTGGTGCTTGGCGATCATCGCGACAACAGCGCCGACAGCCGAGTCTACGGCTTCGTACCGCGCGCTGAAATCACCGGCCGTGCCGAGCGTGTGGTGTTTTCACTTGACTACGATCGCTGGCTGCGGCCGCGCCGCGAGCGCTTCCTGTTGCCGCTGTAGTCGGCCAGCGGCCAGGTTCCTGGAACGCAACTTCGGGCTGGAGCGCAACGTTCGGGAGGTCGATGCGGGGCTGGCTCTGCCGTGGCGGCGTCGCGCCGCCGCTGCCGGTCAATGGTGCAGCACGGTGACGACAGCGGTCAGGCGGGCCTGGTCCAGCAGTTGCCGCAGGCGGCGTTCGATCACCGGCAGGTTGGCCATCGCTGGCGAGCCGCACAGCGAGTACAAGTCGGTGCTTTGACCGCCGATGGTACGGGTCTGGCGGCTGACCGAGACGTCGGTGCTCTCGCAAGCGCTGGCCCAGAGCCGGCGCAGCTTGTCCGGCCCGACGCTTTGGCCGTTGCGCAGGTGGAACTGGAACAGGGCGATATGTTTGCTCATCCGGGCGATCCTGCGCAGGGGTTTCATGGGTCGATTATGCGCCCAGACGGAGATTCCTGCCGGTCGGCGTTATCGAGACAGGTACAAAGTGCGCTTGTCTTCGCTGAGTTCGAGCAGGTCCCAGAGATTGCCGTAGAGATCCGCGAACACGGCGACGGTGCCGTAGGGTTCAAGGCTTGGCGCGCGGACAAAGCGCACCTGGTGAGCCAGCAGGGCCCGGTAATCGCGATCGAAATCGTCGGTGGCGAGAAAAAAGCTCACGCGACCACCGGTCTGGTTGCCGACAAAGGCCTGCTGCTCCGGTGTCGACGGCCGGGCCAGCACGATGCTGGTGCCTGCGCCCGGCGGCGCAACGACGATCCAGCGTTTGTCCTGTTCGGGAACCAGGCGGTCTTCGACAAGCCGAAAGCCCAGAACCCCGGTATACCAGGCAATGGCCTCGTCGTAGTCGCGAACCAGCAGGGCGACATGGATCAGCATGGGCGATCTCCGGCTCGACGTGGCAGCGCAGTCTAGCCTGCATTTCTCACACCCCTCCTGCTGCGGCCGCCGATCCACCTGGCGCGTCGGCCGCCTTATGCCGCGCGTGGGCAGTCGAGGCCGAGGAAGCCGCCGGACTGGCGCCGCCACAGACTGGCGTACAGGCCGTCCAGGCGCAGCAGCTGCTCGTGGCTGCCGGATTCAACGATGCCGCCCTCGTCCATGACCACCAGGCGATCGAGTGCGGCGATCGTCGACAGCCGGTGCGCGATCGCGATCACGGTCTTTCCGTCCATCAAGGAGTTCAGCTGCTCCTGGATCGCCGCTTCGATCTCCGAGTCCAGGGCCGAGGTCGCCTCGTCGAGCACCAGGATTGGCGCGTCCTTGAGCAGGACGCGAGCAATCGCGATGCGCTGGCGTTGGCCGCCGCTGAGTTTGACTCCGCGTTCGCCGACATGGGCATCGTAGCCGCGGCGGCCGGCCGGGTCGGCGAGCTCGGCAATGAAGGTATCGGCGTGGGCGCGCTCGGCGGCGCCGGCGATCTCAAGTTGGTCGGCTTCCGGGCGGCCGTAGCCGATGTTGTCGCGGATCGAACGATGCAGCAACGAAGTGTCCTGGGTGACCAGGCCGATCTGCCGGCGCAGTGATTCCTGGCTGACCGCGGCGATGTCCTGTCCGTCAATCCGGATCCGGCCGCCTTCCAGGTCATGGAAGCGCAGCAGCAGATTGATCAGGGTCGACTTGCCGGCGCCGGAGCGGCCGACGATGCCGACCTTCTCGCCGGCAGCGATGGTCAGCGACAGGTCGTCGATGACCCGGCCGCGGTCGCCGGCATCACGGCCGTAGTGGAAGCGCACCTGTTCGAAGCGGATCTCGCCATGCTCGACCTTCAGCTCGGGTGCCTCGGCGCGGTCGGTGACGCTGAGTGGCCGGGCGATGGTGTTGATGCCGTCCTGGACCGTTCCGATGTTCTCGAACAGCGAGGCGACCTCCCAGAGAATCCATTCCGACATGCCGCGAATGCGCATGACCAGGGCAATCGCGACCGTGATCGCACCCAGCGAGATCGAGTCCTGCAACCAGGACCAGACCGCCAGGCCGGCAATGCCCGTGAGCAGGATAGCGTTGAGCGAATTCAGGCTGACCGTCAGCCAGGTGACCAGGCGCATCTGCCGATGCACGGTCGACATGAAGCCGTCCATTGCCACGCGCGCGTAGGTCGGCTCGCGACCGGCATGGGCGAACAGTTTCACGGTCTGGATATTGGTATAGCTGTCGACGATGCGACCGGTCATCTCGGCCCGGGCGTCGGCCTGGGCGGCCGAGATCGCACTCATGCGCGGCACGAAGAAGACCAGGATCGCCAGATAGCCGAGCAGCCACAGCAGCAGCGGCGCGATCAGGCGAAGATCGGCGCTGCCGACCAGGATCAGGGTGCCGGTGAAATAGACCACCACATAGACCATCACGTCGATCAGCTTGGTAACGGTTTCGCGCACGGCCAGTGCCGTCTGCATCACCTTCTGCGAAATCCGCCCGGCGAACTCATCCTGGAAGAAATGCAGCGGCTGGCGCAGCACGTAGCGGTGCGCCAGCCAGCGGATGCGCATCGGATAGGTGCCGAAGATGCCCTGATGGAATAGCAGCGAATGCACGAGCACCAGGAACGGGTAGCCGAGCAGGATCAGGGCCGCCATGGCGATCAGACTCGAACCATGGAGATCGAGAAAGGACTCGCGATCGGCACTGCCGAGCCAGTCGACCAGGGTGCCGAGCCAGCTGTAGAAGACGATCTCCACGGCCGAGATCGCCGCCGTCAGCAGCGAGATCATGATCAGCAAGGGCAGTAGCGGCCGCGAATAGTGCAGCAGGAACGGCAGCAGACGCTGGGGTGGCGTCGTTGGTTCGGCCTGTGGATAGGGATCGACCAGGCCTTCGAAGGTCTTGAACATACGACTGATTCGCTCTCGGGGGGACGGTGCGCACCTGGGTCAGAGATGCGCTCCGGGTTGGAACTCAATGGTGGCACGGGCGCGCTGAAGCAATTGCGACCATCCTTCCAGGCGATCGAGCAGGACATTCGCGGCCGCCTGCCAGCCGTCCGGATCGAGCAGGCGGCCGTCACCGTCAAAGCGCTGCCAGACCTGATCGAAGGCAACGGTTTCCGGGACGGTGATCGCGCCCAGGCTGGAGAATACCTGGCGCAGCTGCTCGACCGCGTGCCGGCCGCCTGAACGCCCGCCATAGGAGACGAACGCCACCGGCTTGATTCGCCACTCGTCGTCGGCGCAATCGACCAGATGTTTCAGCGCGGCCGGATAGCCATGATTGTATTCCGGCGTGACGACCACGAAGCCATCGGCCGCGCCGATCTGGCGCCGCAGGGCTGCGACGCCGTGACCGTTGCCATTGGGATGCCAGGGCGGCAGGTCCAGCTGCGCCGGGTCGATGCGCGCGCGTCGAAACCGGCCATCGGCGTCGATCTGCGCCTCGATCCACGCGGCGACGGTATCGCAGCGCCGTCCTTGGCGATGGCTGCCGTAGATCACGGCCAGTTGCGGTGTTTGCTTCACGTCGTTGCCCTCGACTTGCAATGTCTGGGTTCGGACGATAAAACCTCGATCTTGATTGAGGTCAAGTGGGGTGGAAGCGATGGCGACCAGGGTCGTTCAGGTGCCGGCGATGCTCAGCGTCGGCGAGGTCGCGGCGCGCAGCGGCGTGGCGGTGTCGGCACTGCATTTCTACGAGGCCAAGGGGCTGCTGCACAGCGTACGCAATCGCGGCAACCAGCGCCGCTATCGGCGCGACGTGCTGCGTCGTGTCGCCGTGATCAAGGCCGCGCAGCGCACCGGCATTCCGCTCGAGCAGATCCGCATCGCGCTGGAGACGTTGCCTGAAGGTCGGACGCCGACCGCGGCCGACTGGCGCCGGCTGTCCGCCCGATGGCGTGCCGATCTCGATGCCCGGATCACGCAGCTGACGCGTCTGCGCGATCAGCTCGACGGCTGCATCGGCTGCGGCTGTCTGTCGCTGAAGTCCTGTCCGTTGCGCAATCCGGATGACATCGCCGCTGAACGCGGGCCTGGGGCGCGCTTGTTCGACAGTCGATGAGTGCCGCGCTGTAACCATTTTCCGATACACTCGTTTGCGACATGCGCGGTCTGATCTCGATCCGTGCAGTCCGCTGTCCGGGATGTCCGCACGCCGGACCCATTGACTTGATTGCACTGAAATCAGGAGTAACGACCATGAGCCTGTTCAACTTCGTCAAGAACGCCGGTGCCAAGCTGTTCAGCGGCGGAAAGCCGGAAAGCGATGCCCTGCAGGCACATGTCCAGGGCCTGGGCATGCAGACCGGCGGCATGGAGGTCAGCTATGACAATGGCCGGGTGACCGCCAGCGGCACCGTCGCCAGTCAGGCCGAGAAGGAGCGGATTCTGCTTGCGCTCGGCAATGTCGATGGTGTCGACTCGGTCGAGGATGCGATCCGGGTCGAGCAGGCGAGCGAACCGGCATCGACATTCCACACCGTCGAGCGCGGCGATACGCTCGGCGCGATCGCCAAGAAGTACTACGGCAACGCCGGCAAGTATCAGCAGATCTTCGAAGCCAACAAGCCGATGCTGGAGCATCCGGATCGCATCTATCCCGGCCAGGTGCTGCGCATCCCGCCGCAATAACCTCAGGCGCTGGTGCTGCCTGCCGTTGTAGAGCGCAGCTCGCAGGCTGTGTGAAAACTCTTGCCCAGCGTGTTTCATTGTATATAATGAATCCTG
>CAZFUH010000054.1:11813-15770 GCA_964522235.1 uncultured Rhodanobacteraceae bacterium | reverse complement strand
CAGGCAGCGGCTACCAACGATGAATCGGGGGAAGCGGAATGCAGGTCTCGGATTCGGTACTGGCATTGGAACGTATGCTGACGAGAAGGCGTGCGCTGGCCGCAGTGGCGCTCGATCTCGACGGCTACGAGCGCTGGGGACACGGCAGCGATCCGGCTTTCGAGCAGCGTGCACGTGCCTCCGTCGCCGAGCTGGAGCGGGTCGATGCCGGGTTGCGCAGCCAGGTCGCCGCGCTGCGCGATTCCGAACCCCAGGCAATTTCCGACTGGGCGACGCTGCACATCCGGCTGATCGACGCCGCGCTTGCAGATGCCAGTCCAGAACGTGAGGTCCATCGCTACGTCGCGCAGCAGGAGCGTGCCGGATGGCAATCGGTCGCCGAAGGCGGTCTCGATTTCGTCGCCGAAAACACCTACTACCGCTGCATCGACGAGCAACAGTTTCGAGCGCTGTTCGGTTTCGATCCATAGTGGCTGGAGCGAAAGGCTTCGCGATCCGAATGTACCGTCGCGCAGAGCGCGCTCGACTTCGACATCGGGATGGCCGACGGTCAGCGCAGCAGCAGACAGTCGGCCGGCGCCGCTTGCGGCGACAGGCAACGCCTGACGACATCGCGCCCGTTCCAGTCGACACGGATCTCATCCAGAGCGCCGGTGATCCTGATCGCCAGTTGAGCGGCAAGTTCGACGCGGCCTTGCGCACGTTCAATCCAGATCGATGGCAGCCAGACGTTTAGCCACAAGGTGCTTCCGAGCGTCGGCAGCACCTGCTCGCGTAGTGTGTGCAGCAGCTCAGTCGCGCGCTCGTGACGCCCCTCGCTCACGGCCAGAAGAGCCTCCACGGTCCGATACTGCACCGCCCGCGTGGAATCAAAGTCATCCCCGGCGTACTCACGACCACACCGCTGCAGGCGCCGGCTTGCCTGCGCCGGGTCCTGGATCCGGGCAACCAGACCGGCTTCCAGGCCGCACAGATTGAGCCGGTTCAGCGGCCGATCGCTGCCGGTGCGATCCAGCACCGCATGCGCCTGAGCGATTGCCGCCAGGGCCTCGTCCACGCGATCCTGGGCGGCCAGGCTCTCGGCATAGCCAGCCCAGCAGGACTCGGCGTGCAGATTGGCGCGCTTGAGCTCGCGCTCCATCGCCGCGTAGCGCTCGTACAAGACCAGCGCCTCGCGATGCCGGCCCAGATGCCGGAACATCGACGCGTTGTTGCAGTAGACAACGACGGCAAGCGCATCCGGCTCGGAATAGAGCCGGTCGACGATCGCCAATGCCTGCGCACCGATCTCAAGCGCCCGCTCGGGCAGGCCGGCATTGCGGAAGGTCGGGATCGCATCGGCCAGTGTGTACGCGGTCCAGCCGTCTTCCGGCCCGTGAACACGGATCGCGACCGCGAGGCGACGCTCGTGCCACGGGATCTGCTCACCGGTATCGCGTCCGAGCAGGGCCATCGCTGTAGTCAGTGCATTCAACGCCGTCAGGAGATGATCGCCATTGACACGGTCCTCGTCGACGACGGCAAGCAGGTCCAGCAGCATGCGTTCGGCCTGTTCGGTGTCGTCGTACTCCATCATCCAGGCACCCAGTGATGCCTGCAGTCCCCACTGCAACTCCGGTGGCAGCCCGGCGACCTGGGCCCAGTGGATGGCCTTGCGATGGTGTTCGCCGGCATCGCCGCCGGGACCGCGCACCCTCAGTACACGCCCCATATCTGAATGCAGCAATGCCAGCTGCTCCGCCGGCGCCGGGTCGATCGGCTCGAAGGCGGCGATCGCATCCTGGAGATCGGCATAGGCGCCGTCGAAGTCGCTGAGCCTGTAGCGGGCTTTGCCCGTGACGGTCAGGACGTCGCCGGCGACGCGCGGATCACTCTGCATCAGCTCGGCACGCGCGCGCCGGCTGCCGGCATCGACGATATCGATCGCATTCGGGATCTCGCCCCGGGACGGCCGCGCCGAGCTGAGCACTTCGGCGAGAAAATCGCGTACCGTTTCAGCACGTCGCGCCTGCGCTTCGGCCCTCTGCGCGTGCATGCGGGCCTCACCGGCCTGCCACAGGGTGCCGACGAGGCCGGCCAGGATCGCCGCAGCGACCACAACGCCGACGGCTACTGCGCCGCGATGCCGGCCCGCGAACCGGCGCGCGCGATAGCTGCGCGTGGCTGGCACGGCAGCGACCGGCCGCCCTTCGATCAAGTGCTGCAGATCCTCACTGAGGCGATCCGCCGAGGCATAGCGTGCTGCGGGTTCGCGAGCGAGCGCCTTGGCGACCACGGCGTCAAGATCAGCAGCCGGTAGACCTTGCAACGGTACGGCTGTCGACCTCGATGCCGCCGTCAACGCCGTGGCTTCAGCTCCCGAACCACTGCCGCCGGCTGGCGGCGCCCGGCCGGTCAGCAGCTGCCACAGCAGCAAACCGAGCTGGTAGACATCGGACGCGGTCGAGGTCGGCTGGCCGGCCAGCTGCTCGGGACTGGCATAGCGTGGTGTCAGCCAGATCCGACCCTGGGTTTGCATGGCTCCGGCTACGGCAGCGGAGGCAGGTGCTGGACCGGCAAGCTGCTCGTCGCTTTCGAGCATGCGTGCAATTCCGAAGTCGAGCAGTTTCACCTGTCCGGTACCGTCGACCAGGATGTTCGACGGCTTGATGTCACGATGCACGATCAAGCGCTGGTGCGCCGCATGCACAGCCGCGCAGACGTCGATGACCAGATGCAAGCGCGCGCGTACGTCCGCGCCCCGGCGCTGACACCACTGGTCGATCGCCTCACCAGCAACGTGCTCCATCACCAGATAGGGCGAACCGTCGCTCGCGACGCCGGCATCGTAGAGTTGCGCGATGTTCGGATGAACCAGGTCGGCAAGAATGCGCTGCTCGTGCTGCAGGCGCTCCAGGCTGGCCGGCGAAGTCGCCATTGCCAGCAGTTTGATCGCTACCTGGCGCGTGAACATGCCGTCGGCCCGCTCACCAAGATACACCCGGCCCATGCCGCCGACGCCGATTTCTTCGACGATACGGTACGTGCCGAGCGAATCGCCCGGCCGCAGGATGCCGGGGTCGTCGCCAGCGAATGCGAAGTCGACCAACGTTGGACTGAGCGCACCGCCTGGGCGCAGGAAGCCATCGTCGGCGAGCGCCGCGTCGAGCAGCGCGGCGATCTCGCTGCGCTGCGGTTCGGAGATTTCCCGCAGACGTTCGGCGCGCGCTGCATCGTCAAGATCGAGCAGTTCGTCAAGCAGCCGATCCAGCGCCCGCGCCGCGTCCGGTCCGACGCTCATTGCCGGTACGCTCCGGCTGCTGTGACCATGCCCAGTTCCTGCTTGAGCCAGGCGCGCGCACGCAGCCAGTCACGCCGGATCGTGCGGTCAGTGACACCGAGCGCCAGCGCTGTCTCCTGCTCGGTCATGCCGACGAAGAAGCGACATTCGACGACCCGGCACAGCCGCTCGTCGATCGCATTGAGCCGGTCCAGCACCTGTCCGATCGCGAGGATCTCGCTGTAGTGCGCGCGCTCGTCGGCGACATCACGGTCGTTGAGCGAGGTTGCCGGCCGGCCGGCGCCGTGTTTGTCGGCGAACTTGCTGCGCGCGGCATTGACCAGGATGTGGCGCATCGCACGCGCCGACGCGGATAGGAAATGACTGCGATCGGCGAATTCGTCGGCACCGATCAGCTTGACGTACGCCTCGTTGACCAGGGCGGTCGTATCCAGCGTCTGCCCAGGGCGCAGGCGCCGCAGCTGGGCGCGGGCGATCCGTCGCAATTCCGGATAGAGCACGTCGATCAGTCCGTCAAGCCCGCCGGGCGCACCGGTCCGCGCCGCGGTCAGTGCTTCACGCACGCTGGAAGTTGCAGTAGCGGACACATCGGCTCTCCAAGCCTACGGCAATGGTAGCCGTCGCCGGTTGCGTGAAACAAGGTGAACTTGGGCTGGGAGTGAGTGGAGAGGAGTGAG
>CAZFUH010000054.1:5313-11713 GCA_964522235.1 uncultured Rhodanobacteraceae bacterium | reverse complement strand
GAGGAGTGAGTGAAAGCAGCGCTGCCGCCAGCAGTCGTTCCGCAAAGAACGTCGCGGGCGAAGGAGAGCGCCTCTCCGAGCAGACGCGGTGCCCTGCTGTTGCCTTCTCCCCGCCTGCGGGAAGAAGGCAACCTCGCTGTTCCTTCTGTCCGTGGCAACAGGGAGAAGGGACAGCGCCGGACGCTTGCGCCTTGACTGCCGTGACGCGAGCTCAAGTTGCAGGTTAGAAATTCGCGGTCAGCTGCGTAACCAGTGCCTCGATCTCGTTGATCTCGCCCGCGATCCGCTGCACGTTGTGCTCACCGATACCGCTGCCGTCTCGGGCCTCTCTGCGCGCGCGCGCCAGCCGTGCACTGGCAGCGTCGAGCGAGCGTCGCAGCTCGACGTTGTCGGTCTGCAACGAATTCAGGTGTCGGTGGGCCTGTGCGACCTGGTGTTCCAGATCGCCCAGACGCCGGGTCAGATCCTCGATCTCGCGATCCAATACCTCCTGGTCTCGCTGGATCTGCTGGTAGCGCTCGGACAGGCGGCGGTTCACCTCTTCGCTTTCGCTCAGGGTCTCTTCGCGCTGTTGTCGGCGCTGCTCGTATTGGCCGCCGCTGACGCCCTGCACGGCGCGGAACAAGCCGCCCTCGGCCGGATTGTTCTGTTCCGGCGTGGTTGCGCAGCCGACGAGCACGGAAGCAGTGGCGGCCAGCGCCGCCACTGCCAAGTGCCTCGGACTGCGACCTGCCGTCTTAGCCGACGCTGGCTGCATCGATGTCCTCCGTCAACTGATTGGTGATCGACTCCAGCTCCCGGATGCGGTCGGCGATCGCGGCGATTTCGCCGTCATAGGCGCTGACATCCTGGCCCGGATGATCGGCGACGTACTGATTGCGGCTCTCGGTGAACGCCTCGACCTCATTCTGCGCGACCTCGACCGATTCCCGCAGCAGGTCGCGATCCTCGGTCGCGAACTGGATCTGCCGTTGCAAATCGCGGCGTTCGATCTCGCCGTCGGCATGCTGCTGCTTCATCTGCGCCAGCCGCGCCGATTGTTGCTGATACACGGTATCGGCCATCGCGATCAGTTCCGTGGTCTGCTCATTGCGCGCTCGCGCGTCCTCGATCAAACCATCGAGCAACGCCTCTTCATTCGCGTACTTGCGCTGTTTGCCGGCATAGTAGGCACCGGCAACACCGCCGACGACCCCGCCGATCGCGGCGCCGGTCGCGATGCTGCGACGGTCGCCGCCGCGCAGCGCGGCAATTGCGCCGCCAGCGACGGCGCCGGCCGCGACACCTTGCAGGACGGTCTTGTTGTACGCCCTTGACTGCTGCCGCAGTTGCTTCTGCTCCGGCGTCAGCTCGGCCTTGCTTCCGCTTCGTGTCGGCGTCGATGCGCATCCGGAAGCCGCGATCACGACGACACAGGTCAATGCCGCCAACATGGACTTGATGATCGATATTCTCATTGCATCCTCCCTCGTTCTGCTTCTGGGTTGCTGTCGCTTACCTTCCATGAATCCTGGTCGCTGACCAGGAAGATCGTCAACTGCCGTTCCATCGATTCCATGCCCACCTGCGAGGCCACCCGCTGGTACGCACGTTTCGGATCGTTCCGCGCCCAGGTACCGTGCTCGTCGATCAGACTCGACAGCCAGGCACCTGCCTGATTCAAGTTGTCCCCGCGCTGCGAAACTCGCTCGGCCCGCTCCTTCATATTGCTGAGGCTGGCCTCCGAGTTCTCGATCGCGACCGATGCCTCGGCCGCGCCGATACCGTCGCCGCTAAGTCGCGCCAGCTGCGACAGTCGCTGCAGCTGCTGCAGATCGTCCTCTGCTTTTTGCAGTGCCTGCGTCAAGACCGACTCCAGGCGTTCGACATCCTGCAATTCCTTCACGATCCGTGCTCCGGCCACCAGCAGCAGCGACTGGTAGTCCTCCACCTCTCGGCACTGTCCGATCGCGACGTCGCCTGCGGCACTGGTTCGCAACTGTCGAACCGTCGCGAACAGATCGCCCTCACCAAGGTGACGTTGTGCCTGTTCGATCTGCGCTTTCAACGCCGGGCAGGCCGCCAGAGAACTTACGCCGTTGACCGGCGAAGATGTCGCAACCGCACTGCTGGAGCCGGCCGGCGGCGTGCCAGCGGAGGGCTCGCTTGCCGCAGTTGCACCGAAGTCGGGTCGCCAGTCGGTTGCGAACCCGATGGCCAACGCGAACGCTGCGAATGTCAACATGCCGACGGCGGCCCAGCCGTACAGCCGACGCCGGCGACCGCCCTGGGCTGCCACCCCAACCCGCGCCCGATGCACGACCGTCGGCCCCGAATCCAGGGCCGCGGTAATTTCCTGCCCGGTCTGGTAGCGCGCGCCCGGGTCCTTGGCCATCATCCGCTCCAGCAGCGGCTGCAAGGCGGCAAGACCGGCGGGCAGCTGCGGAATCGGATCGTTGACGTGTCGGTAGACCACCGCCAGGCTGTCCTGGGCGACATAGGGCAGCTCACCGGTCAACATCTCGTGCAGCACGACGCCGAGCGAATACAGGTCGCTGCGGCCATCCAGATCCATCCCCCGCGCCTGTTCCGGACTCATGTAGTGCGGAGTGCCCAGACTCATGCCGGTGCCGGTCATGCGCGTAGTGCTGCGCATCGCTCGGGCGATACCGAAATCGGACAGCACGGCGCTGCCGTTGTCGCGAAACAGGATGTTCTCGGGCTTGACGTCGCGATGCACGAAGCCCTTGCCGTGCGCGTAGTCCAGCGCTTCGGCGATCTGCCGCAATACCCGCAGCGCTTCGGCCGGCGGCATCGGCGAGGTTCGCAGCCGCCGTTTCAGGTCGCCGCCGGACACATACTCCATGGCAAGAAAATGCAGATTGCCAGAGACGCCCATGTCGTACACCGGAACGATCGCCGGATGCTGCAGCTTCGCGACCGTGCGTGCCTCGCGCAGAAATCGTTCAGTGAAATTGCCATCGGCGGCCAATGCCGTGGCCATGACCTTGAGCGCGACTTCACGATCCAGCGACTCCTGGGTGGCCAGATAGACCGAAGCCATGCCGCCACGACCCAACTCGCGCTGCAACCGGTAACCGGGGATGTCCGGAAACTCACTCATTGCCACGCTCCGGGTCCAACCAGGCCAGGGATACCACGGCGAAGGACGACCGCGTGCCGCGGAACGTCACCGCACTGTCCCCCGGAACACGTAGCGCCATCTCTACTCCCTGCTGCCTGCCGCGCCATCCCTGGCCATCCAAGACCGTCGACCGGATCGGCCGTGACGACATCGTCATCGACTTCGCGCACTTGTGCAACCACAGAACCTGCGCAGTTGCCCGGTTCTGGCAGGCACGACGAAACAGCTCGCGCTTCAACACTAAATCTTGTGTTGACGAATACGATCAACCGGCCTATCTTGTGTCCGTCGGTACCCGGCGTCGAGCGACCCGGGCGAAGAAGGAAGCCGGTGCGAATCCGGCGCTGCCCCGCAGCGGTATTGGGAAACGAACCGTCATCAGCACTGGGATCTCGATCCTGGGAAGCGACGGCTAGGCCGAGGGCAGGAGTGAGTGAAGAGGAGTTGGAAAATAGTGAGAAGCGGGCGGCGGTCCCTTGATCACTAACTTCCAACTCCTATCCACTAACTCCTGCTCTCAAGTCCCTGAGCCCGAAGACCTGCCGACACGCCGCGCGCAATGCACGATCGCGTGGTGACCGGCTTGCGATGCCTTCGTGGGAAGGTCGGCCGGATGCATGGCCGCGGGTGCGCCCGCCGGTCGTCCGTCCCGTCGTCCGCATCACCCAGGCATCGATGCCCGACAGGGTGTGTGCCGCTCGATGCCCGACGGGCGCGGGCCGCCACGCTCCTGGACCGCAGTCCTGCGTGGGACGGACGGCGGCGACCGTGCGTGTTTTCCAGAGCATCGCCATGACCATGACTTCTGCTGAACTCGCGTCGGCTCGCGCCGAAGCTTCCTCCTCGATCGACGCTGATGTCGGCGCCCGTCACTCGCCTGCCACCAACGTCGACTCGGCGCCGGCGGCGCCGGAACTGGTGTTGACGCCGCCCCACCATCCCGGCGCCATGCGCGTGACCAAGCGCAACGGCCAGCGCGAACCTGCGGACCTGAACAAGATCGTGCGCGCGATTCAGCGCTGCTGTGATGGTCTGCACGCGGTCGATCCGCTGCGCATCGCCACGCGTACGATCTCCGGCCTGTACGATGGCGCCAGCACGCGTGAACTGGACGAACTGTCCATTCGCACGGCCGCCGGCCTGACCGCCGAAGAACCCGAATACGGCCGCCTGGCCGCGCGCCTGCTCAGCCAGGTGATCGAGAAGGAAGTCGCCGGCCACGAGGTGCACGCATTCTCGCAGTCGATCGCGTTCGGTCACGGCCAGGGGCTGATCAACGAGCGCCTGCTCGCGTTCGTGCAGGCGCATGCGCGAAAGCTCAACGACGCGATCGACCGCGATCTCGACCGGCGCTTCGACTATTTCGGCCTGCGTACCGTCTACGACCGCTACCTGCTGCGCCACCCCAGCCTGCGCACGGTGATCGAGACGCCGCAGCAGTTTTTTCTGCGCGTCGCCTGCGCGCTCAGCGAGGACGTCAGCGAAGCCCTGGCCCTGTACCAGCGCATCGGCAACCTCGACTACCTGCCCAGTTCGCCGACCCTGTTCAACGCCGGCACCCGCCACGAGCAGCTGTCGTCGTGCTTCCTGCTCGACTCGCCGGACGACTCGCTGGAAGGCATCTACAAGCGCTACATGGATGTCGCCAAGCTGAGCAAGTTCTCCGGCGGTATCGGCCTGAGCTACAGCCGTGTGCGCTCAAGCGGCGCGCTGATCCGCTCCACCAATGGCCGCAGCAATGGCATCGTGCCGTGGCTGAAAACCCTGGATGCCTCGGTCGCCGCGGTCAACCAGGGCGGCAAGCGCAAGGGTGCCGCCTGCGTCTACCTGGAACCCTGGCATGCCGATGTCGAAGCGTTCCTGGAACTGCGGGACAACACCGGCGACGAGGCCCGACGCACGCACAACCTCAATCTGGCCAACTGGATCCCCGACGAGTTCATGCGCCGGGTCGAGGCCGACGGCGACTGGTCGCTGTTCGACCCGCACAAGACGCCGCAGCTCACCGACCTGTGGGGTGAAGCCTTCGACCGCGCCTACCACCAGGCCGAAGCCGCCGGCCTGGCCAGCCGCACGGTCAAGGCTCGCGAGCTGTACGCGCGCATGATGCGCACGCTGGCGCAAACCGGCAATGGCTGGATGTGCTTCAAGGACAAGGCCAACCGGACCTGCAACCAGACCGCGCTCGACGGTCAGGTCGTGCACCTGTCGAACCTGTGCACGGAAATCCTCGAGGTCACCTCGCAGGACGAGACCGCCGTATGCAACCTCGGCTCGATCAATCTCAGCCGCCATCTGGATCACGACGATCCGGCGCAACCGCGCTTCGACTTCGACAAGCTCGCCGACACGGTGCGCCTGGCCGTGCGCCAGCTCGACCGCGTCATCGACCTGAACTTCTATCCGATCGAGAGCGCCCGGCGCGCGAACCTGCGCTGGCGCCCGGTCGGCCTCGGACTGATGGGTCTGCAGGACGTATTCTTCGCTCTGCGCCTGCCGTTCGACAGTGAACCGGCACGCGAGCTGTCGCGGCGAATCTCGGCAACGATCTACTACCACGCACTCGACGCCTCGAACGAACTGGCCCTGGAACGCGGCGCCCATCCCGGCTTCGCCGACACTCGCGCCGCGCGCGGCGAATTGCAGTTCGATGCCTGGGGCATCCGCCCTGATCCCGACATGCACGCGCGCTGGCAGGCGCTGCGCGAGCGCATCCGCAGCCACGGCCTGCGCAACTCCCTGCTGATCGCAATCGCCCCGACTGCGACGATCGCATCGATTGCCGGCTGCTATGAATGCATCGAGCCGCAGGTGTCGAACCTGTTCAAGCGGGAAACGCTCAGCGGTGATTTTCTCGTCGTCAATCGCCACCTGGCCGAGGAACTCAAGCGCCTGGGCCTGTGGACGGCGGAATTGCGTGACCGGATCAAGCTCGCCGAAGGCTCGATCCAGGGCATCACCGAGATCCCGGAAGCCCTGCGCGCGATCTACCGCACCGCCTGGGAACTGCCGATGCGCTCGCTGATCGACATGGCCGCCGAGCGCGGCGCCTATATCGACCAGAGCCAGTCGCTGAATCTGTTCATCGAAAGCCCGAACATCGGCCAGCTGTCGTCGATGTACATGTACGCCTGGAAGCGCGGCCTGAAGACCACCTATTACCTGCGCTCGCGCCCGGCCACGCGCATCAACAAGGCGACGGTGTCGGTATCGGCGGCGGCGGCGGTCACCTGTTCGCTTGAGAACCCCGAGACTTGCGAGGCATGCCAGTGAAGC
>CAZFUH010000054.1:0-5213 GCA_964522235.1 uncultured Rhodanobacteraceae bacterium | reverse complement strand
GAAGTGAGTGAGAGCTGTGAAGCTAGGAGTGAGTGGAGAGGAGTGAGAAGTGAGTGAGAGCTGTGAAGCTAGGAGTGAATGGAGAGGAGTGAGAAGTGAGTGAGAGCTGTGAAGCTAGGAGTGAGTGGAGAGGAGTGAGAAGTGAGTTGGAGGTGCCGCCTATTGCGCAATACTCGACACGCGCGGCACTGGCTCTCACTCACTTCTCACTCACTTCTCACTCACTTCTCACTCACTTCTCACTCACTTCTCACTCCTCTCCACTCACTCCTCAGCTTTTCTCACTCCTCTCCACTCACTCCTAAGCTCTACTCACTCCTAGGCTTTGCTCACTTCGAAGCTGGCGTCGAAGCGTTGTCAACATGCGGCTTACTTGATCGATCCCCTCCCTGACGCTTCCTGTCGCCTCGATGGAAAACCAGTTCAACTGTTCGCAAAGGGTCAGCAGGGTTTCGAGTTCGGCAAGCGAGCCTTGGGCGATGGCGAGAAACTGGCGCTTCTCCTTCTTTGATTCCCGCGTCCAGCCCTCGGCAATATTGCACGGAACCGATACTGCGGCACGCGTCATCTGCGACCGAACCCCAAACAGCTCCTCCCGCGGCAAGGCACCGGCCAGGACATAGACCCCCCGGGCCACCTCCATCGCCTTGTTCCAAACCACAGTCTCCCGGTAATGCATATGCAAACCCCAGTCCAGACGTCGTCATCATCTCTCACTTCTCACTCCTCTTCACCCACTTCCCGCCTGTTGGATCCAGGCTTCGAACTGACGCTGCGGCCGATGCGCTATCCGCAGTTCTACGACATGTATCGCGACGCCATCCGCAATACCTGGACGGTCGAGGAAGTCGACTTCTCGATCGACGTCAGCGATCTGCGCTCGCGCATGAGCGATGCCGACCGGCACCTGATCCATCGTCTGGTCGCGTTCTTCGCGACCGGTGACTCGATCGTCGCCAACAACCTGGTGCTGAACCTGTACAAGCACTTGAACGCGCCCGAGGCGCGCATGTACCTGTCGCGGCAGCTCTACGAAGAAGCGCTGCACGTGCAGTTCTATCTGACCCTGCTCGACACCTACCTGCCCGACCCGCTCGAGCGCATCAAGGCCTTCGCCGCGGTCGAAAACATCCCGTCGATCAAGGCCAAGGCCGAGTTCTGCTTCAAGTGGATCGACTCGATCCAGGATCTGGAACGGATCGACAACCGGGCCCAGCGTCGGCAGTTCCTGCTCAACCAGATCTGTTTTGCGGCGTGCATCGAGGGCCTGTTCTTCTTTGCCGCGTTCGCCTATGTCTACTACTTCCGCGACCGCGGCCTGCTGCCCGGCCTGGCCGCGGGCACCAACTGGGTGTTTCGCGACGAAAGCGGGCACATGAATTTCGCCTTCGAAACGATCCGCACGATCCGTACCGAAGAGCCGGATCTGTTCGATGCCGAAATGGAGCAGCAGGTCTACGCGATGCTCGCCGAAGCGATCGAATGCGAGAGCCGCTTCGCCCAGGATGTGCTGTCCGGCGGCGTCGCCGGCATCTCGGTCAAGGACATGCGCCAGTACCTGGAATACTGCGCCGATCAGCGCTTCGCCCAGCTCGGCATGGCCCGCCGCTACAACGTACGCAACCCGTTGTCGTTCATGGATCTGCAGGACGTGCAGGAGCTGACCAATTTCTTCGAGCGTCGCGTCTCCGCCTACCAGGTCGGCGTCGAAGGCGAAGTCGCCTTCGACGAAGCGTTCTGATGAGGAGCCCAGGTTGAGCCCGGCCGCGGGCGCGAACGAACTGCGCATGTGGCAGATCGTGTTCCCCGACCACACCAACCACCTCGGCACCCTGTTCGGCGGCCAGGCGCTGGCCTGGATGGACACGGCCGCGTTTCTGGTCGCCTCGCGCCACGCCCGCTGCATCGTCGTCACTGCCCGCTCGGACCAGGTCGATTTCCACGTCCCGATCCACAAGGGCCAGGGCGTCGAACTGATTGCGCGCGTCGTCGAGGTCGGTCGCAGCTCGATCCAGGTCGAGGTCGAAATGCACGCCGAGAACCTGCTCAACGGCGAGCGTGCGCTGTGCACACGCGGCCGCTTCACGATGATCGCGCTCGGCGACGACGGCCGCCCGGCGCCGGTGCCATCTCTGGCGAACGCCGACCGGCGCTGAAGCGCCGGTCTTTCGACTGGCTCATTTTCATGTCATCGCTATATCGCGATATAGCGATGAAATTTTCCCATCGGTCCGCTACGATGACTGTCGACACCGATCACACCGGCCTCCCGGTACGTTGACATCGCGCGCGCGGCTCGGTCTTGCTATCCTGCGCGCCGTTTGCTGCGTTGCAGCAAGAAAACTACCTGGAAACCGCCATGCCGCTCGACACAGTCCCCTCCGGCAACGATCTGCCGAACGAAATCAACGTCATCATCGAAATCCCCAAGGATTCCGACCCGGTCAAGTACGAGGTCGACAAGGTCACCGGCGCGATCTTCGTCGATCGCGTGCTGACCGCGCCGATGCGCTATCCGTGCAACTACGGCTACGTCCCGCACACCTTGTGCGGCGACGGCGACCCGCTCGACGTGATGGTGGTGATGCCGGTGCCGCTGATACCCGGCAGCGTCATCCGCTGCCGGCCGGTCGGCGTGCTGCGCATGACCGACGAAGGCGGCGAGGACGAGAAGCTGATCGCAGTACCGACCAGCAAGGTGTTTCCCGGCTATCGCAGCATCGCCACCGTGCGCGATCTGCCGGAGCTGACCCTGGATCGGATCGAGCACTTCTTCGCCCACTACAAGGATCTGGAAAAGAACAAGTGGGTCAAGATCGAGGGCTGGCGCGACGTCGCCGAGGCCAAGCAGGCGGTGCTCGATTCGATCAAGCGCTTCGAAGATGCGCCGGAAAAACCCAACTTCTAAACAATAGATCGATCAGCGCCGTTCGGTATCCAGCTTCGACCCGGAGCGGCGCAGATCGTCCTCGCGCAGCAGGCGCCAGGTACGGCCTGGACGACGCTCGACGCGCACCAGGCGCCGCATCGGATCGATGCGGTAACTCAGGTAGTGGCTGACCCGGGCGTCGGACAGAACATCGGCGCGGAACGCGGCCAGGCATTCGCCGTCCGGCCAGCGCGCGGCCGGATACAGCAGGCCGCCGAAGCCTTGTCGCGACAGTGAACGGCCGATCGCCTGGGTCGGCGCGTAATCGTCGCCAACCAGTTCCGGATGCGTATCAGCCTTGCCGCGGACATCGACGAACAGGCCGCGGGCATCGACCTTGTAAACGCAGCGATGGCGGACCACCGGCTGCTCGACGCCTTCGATGCCGAGCACCTGGCGCAGGGCGTGGTAGCAGGTCTCGGCGACCGCGGTGGCATCATCGAGTGCGCCATACCAGACCCGGTTGCTGCCGTCGCCATAGCGGCTGGCGGCGATGCCATCGGCCGTGAACGGATACAGCACCGCCTCCGAATAGGCCAGACCGCGCTCGATCACGCCGGGCCCGGTCGCGCGCACCGCCATCTCGGCGGCGATCGCCGCCGCCTGTCCGGCCTCGTCGTCGACGAGGTCGTCGAACAGCGGCTGCGACTGCCGCAACGAGGTGATGTTGCGCCACACCGGCGCATCGAAGTTGCACAGAGCGTCGAGCACGGCCGCTACTGCCCGCGCTGAAAATCGACCAGGCGCGCAACCCGGGCAATGCCGATCAAGCCCTGTTCGATCATCACATCCAGCGGCCGGCGTTCGTCGAGGGCCTGGTTGCGGCGCTTGACCCAGTCGTAGCGCAAGACCTCGTCTTCAGGAAACAACAGCCGCAAGCCCTTGTGGATGCCGAGCAGATAACCGACCCGATCCAGGGTGTCGCGGCTGTCGGGCAAGGCGCGCTCGCCGCGCAGATACGGCTTCAGCACCTTCCGACTCTCGGCGCTCATGCCGAGCAGATTCATCTGTTCGTCGGTGCCAAGCTGCCATTTCTCGAACAACGCGGCAATCGTGCGCGCGAGATCGCGGCGAACGGCTTCGTCACGCAGGCTGGCGCGTGCGGCGGTCGGCGTATTGATCAGTGGCTGGGTCATGTCCCCATCATATCGGGATGTGACCCCAGCACAAGGGCGACTGTCGCAGCGGCTGCGACAGCGGGTTGATGACGCGAAACACCGCTACTGGATCAGGTTGGCCTGCAAGGCAGGGGTCTGCGTCAGCAGGCCGAAGTGGCCGAGGGTGAAGGTGTAGGTGGCGTGCTCGCCCCAGATCGACGAGCTGTGCACGCCGCCGACGGTGCACACGCCGGTCGCGCAGACGACCTGATCGTTCCACGACTTGATCGAGTACACGCGGCTGCCAAAGCGCTTGCCGTTCAGGCCGTTGAGAAATGGGCTTGAGACCGACAATCCCCAAACGCCGCAGGTCGTGGTCCAGACATTGAACGGATAGCTGCCGCACGACCACAGGCCACGAAAGCCGCCGGCGATGCCGACGAAGCTGTCGACATACGGCAGCAGGCCGTGATCGGCGATCTGCTTCGCGGCCAGGGTTGCGCCCATCGAATGGCCGATCACGTCGACGCGGCCGGTGCACGAACCGGCGATCGCATCGACCAGGGCGTCGAGCACCGGCACTTCCTCGCTGCCGTTGTGATCGTTGCAGGCTGCGCAGATCTTGCTGCCCCAGCTTGGCCGGTGGATCTGCGCAGGCGAATAGCCGCGCGACAGCAGTTCGCCGTAGGTCGCGTTGAAATCGGCCGGTTGACCGGTGTTGCCGTGGACCAGCACCACCGAGTCCCGACAGTTCGCCGACGCACTGCCGGCATGCAGGATCCAAGCAACCGCCAGAGCCACCACACTGAGCAGGCGCATCGCACGACCCTCCTTCGTTGCGTTGCCCGACAGTGTGCGCGACCTTCGGCGTCGGCGCCGTTGTACCAAAGGGCAAGCGGTCACCGCCGATTGATCGTGTCCGGCGCCCGGCACCAGACTTGCGATCTCGATAACCCGAGCGCGCTATGACCCCGTCATGGACATGAGGTCTCGAAGCCGCTGGCGAAGATGCCATCGTCCTCGCCCGGCAGCATGCGTACCTGCTGGTCCAGATAGACCACCGTGTAGCCGTCCGGCAGATTGGTCTCGCCAAAGCCTCCGCTGATGCAGCCGCTGCTGGTGACCAGGACAAACTCGTCGGCCGGCTGCGGCACGAAGCCATCGATGAAGGCGACATCCAGGCCACC
>CAZFUH010000053.1:0-15913 GCA_964522235.1 uncultured Rhodanobacteraceae bacterium | reverse complement strand
AGGCCGTGCACCGCTTTTTCCACGAGCGCGGCTTCTACTGGATCAACACGCCGATCATCACCACCTCCGACGCGGAGGGCGCGGGGCAGATGTTCCGCGTCTCGACGCTGGACATGGCCAACCCGCCGCGCACCGGCCAGGGCGAGGTGGATTTCGGCAAGGATTTCTTCGGCAAGGAAACCTTCCTCACCGTGTCGGGCCAGCTCAACGTCGAGGCCTACTGCCTGGCGCTGAGCAAGGTCTACACCTTCGGCCCGACCTTCCGCGCCGAGAACTCCAACACTACCCGGCACCTGGCCGAGTTCTGGATGATCGAGCCGGAGATCGCGTTCGCCGACCTCAACGACAATGCTGATCTGGCCGAAGAGTTTCTCAAGTACATCTTCCGAGCCGTGCTCGAGGAGTGCGGCGACGACATGGCGTTCATCGCCGACAAGATCGAGAAGACCGCGATCGCCCGCCTGGAGAGCTTCATCGCCGCACCGTTCGAGCGCATCGACTACGGCGATGCGATCCGCATCCTGGAGCAGGCACCGCGCAAGTTCGACTTCCCGGTCGGCTGGGGTGCCGACCTGCAAACCGAACACGAACGCTATCTGAGCGAGGAACATGTCGGCCGACCGGTCGTGGTGATGAACTATCCCGAGCACATCAAGGCGTTCTACATGCGCTTGAACGACGACGGCAAGACCGTTGCCGCGATGGACGTGCTGGCGCCGGGGATCGGCGAGATCATCGGCGGCTCCCAGCGCGAGGAGCGCCTGGACGTGCTCGACGCGCGCATGGCGCAGTTCGGTCTCGATCCCGGCCACTACCAGTGGTACCGCGATTTCCGCCGCTACGGCACCGTTCCGCATGCCGGTTTCGGCCTCGGCTTCGAGCGTCTGGTGGTCTATGTCTGCGGCCTGACCAATATCCGCGACGCGATCCCCTATCCGCGCGTACCCGGATCCGCCGAGTTCTGAGCACCATGTTCGTTCCGGGCAAGTTCGCCATCGCCGATCTCCGCGCCCTGGATGCACTGGTGGCCCGGGATGCGTTCGCGACCCTGGTCAGCAGCGTCGACGAGGTGCCCTTCGCGACCCATCTGCCGGTGCTGTATCGGCGCGACGACGATCAAGTGCGGGTGCGCGGCCACTGGGCGCGGGCGAACCGCCAATGGCGCGGCATCACCGGCCAGCGGGTACTGCTGATCGTGCACGGACCGCATGCCTATGTCTCGCCGACCTGGTACGCCGATCCGGCAGCCAGCGTGCCGACCTGGAACTACACCGTCGCCCACATCGTCGGTCGGATCGAACTGATCCAGGCACGTGCCGAACTCGCCATTCTGGTCGCGGAACTGGCGGCACAGTACGAGTCCGGCATCGGCAGCGACTGGCGTTTTCCTGAGTCCGCACCCGGCACCGAAGGCGAGCTGGCCGCGATCGTCGGGTTCGAACTGGTGGCCGACAGCATCCAGATCAAGCACAAACTCAACCAGCACCATGCCCCAGACAGCGTCGAAGGCGCGGTCGCCGGCCTGCGCAGCCGCGGCGATCCAGGCTCGACCGAGATTGCCGAGCTGATGGCGCGTGCGCTGGAATCAAACCGGCACGGCGATGCTTGAACTCTTGCTGCTACTGCACGGCATCGCGTTCGCGACCATCGGCGTTACCGGCTACGCGATCTTCGGTCCATTGACCTGCCGGCATCTGAAGGATCGCGGCCTTGGTCGCGAAATGGACGAGTCGGCATTGTCGCCGACTGGCCTGCGCTGGATTCTCACCGCCGGCTATCGCCGCCATGCTGCCGATCCGGGCCTGCGCCAACTCGCCGTGCCAGCCCGGATCATGCTGCTGCTGACCATGCTCGGCCTGACCCTGATCGGCCTGCGTCTGCTGCTCGGATGACCGCGCGGCTCCGAACACCGCCGCGCGCGATCTGTCAGCATGCGGGTTCTGTCTGGAGGCGCCGCCGACGCGGAACGTCGGCGGCGTGTGATCGAACCGGCGCGGTCAGCGCCCGTTGCACCTGTGGCCTTGGCCGTGATCAATAGATCGGGCAAATGATCGGCGGCCCTCCCGGACCACCGTCATCGCACTCGCCGCAGTTGGCTTCGGCACCGCCCCAGCCGGATTGTCCGCAGGCGTCGACGACCTGCACCGAGAAGTAATTGCCGGCACCGCTGGGACAACCGCCTCCACTCCACCCGTACTCGGCCCAGGCCTGATTGCCGCTGCTGCCCCAGGACGGTGCGCTGCCCCAGTAGCTCCATTGCTGAATGCTGTAAGGCGGAACTCCACCGCCGCCGGGCGAGGCGAAGCAGTCGATCTGGGCCGAACCGACATGATTGCCCCAGCAGGAAACCTGTGCCGAAGGCGCGGCGCCGCCTCCCGCGTTGTAGGTCAAAACGCTCACGCCCAGAGCTGAGATGTAGTTGATCGCCATGTAGATCCGGTCCGGATTCGTTGTGTAGGCACCGCTATGGATCCCGAACGCCAGGTTGTCCACGAACCAGGGTCCGCCGCTGTCGCCGGGCGAACTGAGCGGAGTCGGTTGACCGGCGATCGGCTCGACCCGGATGAAGGTGCTGCTGCAGCTCGTCACGTAGGAAGGACAGACGTTCTTGGCCTTGATTCTGCCGCAGCGATGCCCCGTGGTGATGCCGTTGCGGCAGACGATCGAGCCGATCGCCTGTTGATCGCGATGCACCGATCCGGTCAGCCCGCGGATGCCGATGCCCGAATCGAATTCGTTAGCCACGGTCATGTTGCAGGCCCGGCTATGCCATTGCACGTCATGATTTCCGGACTGCTTCTCGGAACGAAACGGCAAAGCCTGCCAGGTGTCGGCGTACACTTGATTGTTGCCGCAGTGTGCCGCAGTAGCGACGCCGACTTGCCCGGTTGCTCCATGCCGCACAGTGTAACCAGCCGTGCAAGTCGACAACGACCTGCCGCCTCTGAGTGGCTGGGCCTGATCCGGCCGCGCCAAGGTGTCGACGGAAGCGACGTGAATCCGTCCGACATGAGCCGTGCGCAGCGACTCCAGGGCGGCTTCAAGACGTGCCGTGTGGGTGGTCATCAGTTCCACCTGGCCGGTCCGTACATTGATGTCGGCGTCGATCGCGATGCCAGCAAGCCGCGCTTCCAGAATCGCGGCTTCCTGCAGAGCCTCCAGCTCGCGCAGGCTGACCTCGGCGTCACCCACACGGAACTCGACTTCGCGGGCAAGCCCGGAATCGAGCTGCCCAAGCAAAGCGTGGCCGCGGTCGGAATCGGTGAAACGCACGTCGACGGCGAACTCAGGCTTGTGCTCGATCCAGAGGCCAGCGAAGACGTCCTCGCCGGTGGCAAGCAGATCCGCCTCCAGGCGACCGATCTCCACCTGCAAGGCCAGGCGGCGCTGCGCCTCGGCCAGATCGACGTTCATGATCGATGCATAAACCGCGGCATCGGAACTCCGACCGGGCATCTCGCCGCCGGTGTCTTGAGCAATAGCGACGAAAGGAGACAGAACCAGCAAAGCGATCGCGAAATCGGCCGCTCGCGATCGAGTGACTGCGTTTTTCATGATGTTGTTCCTCTGCTATGGATTGCGTACTGCCCAGCTGCCGACCTGCAGGCAGGCCAGCGCTGAGCAACGATTGAAAGAACCAGCAGACAACCCCCGGCGCCAGCCAGATATCGACTGGCAAGGCGCGTAACTATGGTATAGGTATCTCTATAGTTAGATAGATAATCAAATCACAACTACAGTGAGCCATGGATCATTCACCCGGGTGATCGAAAGCACCACCTGGCCGTGCACAGTTCGCGTCACCGTGTTCGACGCGAGCCGGTAAACTATCCGTGTCGAACCTCAGCCAAGAAGATCCCGACTCAATATGGACCTGAACCTGATCGGCAGACATGCCCTGGTCTGCGGCGCCTCCGAGGGGATCGGCCGGGCCACAGCCCTGGAACTGGCCGGCCTCGGCGCCGATGTCACCGTGCTTGCTCGACGCGAGGCGGTCCTGCGCGAGGTCGTCGCCGGTCTGCCGCAGAGCCATGACGCACAGCGACACGGCTACATCGCGGCCGATATGGACGACACCACAGCCCTCAAGAACCAGGTCGAAGCCCTGGTTGCCGGCCACGCCGTCCAGATCCTGATCAACAACACCGCCGGCCCAGCCGCGGGACCGGCGCATGTGGCCGATGTCGACGCCTACCTGGCGACATTCCGACGTCATCTCATTGGCGGTCAGACTCTGCTGCAGGCGGTGTTGCCCGGGATGAAAGCGGCCGGTTACGGGCGCCTGGTCAATGTCATTTCGACGTCGGTCAAGGAACCGATCGCCAACCTCGGCGTGTCGAATACGGTGCGCGGCGCGGTCGCCAGCTGGGCCAAGACTCTGGCGACTGAACTGGCGCCGTTTGCGATCACGGTCAACAATGTCCTGCCCGGCTTCACACGGACCGGCCGGCTCGACAGCCTGATCGCCGCCAACGCGGCCGCCAGCGGCCGGAGCGAGGAACTGGTGACCCAGGGCATGCTCGCCCTGGTCCCTGCCGGGCGCTTTGGTCGGCCCGAGGAAACCGCCGCCGCGATCGCGTTTCTGTGTTCGCCGGCGGCCGGTTACATCAACGGCGTCAGTCTTGCCGTCGATGGTGGCCGCACACGCGCGTTGTGAACGGCGTGAGCGGGGTCGAGTACCGACGGTCGATCGAGCCGCCGACGGCAAATCGCTCGACACGGTATGGTTGAGGTTCGTGCGAGCACCAGCGTTTCGATCGCCTGGTGCGGAATCACCGTAGGGGAGCAGCACCGTTGTCGTCGAATCAAGTCACCGATCTAGCCACCCTGGTCCAGGCTGCCAATGCCGGCAACGACCAGGCTCGCGATCAGCTGTTCACCGCGATCTATCACGAGTTGCGTACTCGTGCCCGCCGCCAGCTCGGCGATCTGCCCAGGGCAACGCTATGTACAACCCAGCTCGTACACGAGGCCTATCTGAAGATCGCCCACAAGCCGCTGACGCTCAGCGACCGCGCACACTTTTTCCGTCTGATCGCCCAGATCATGCGCCAGGTGCTGGTCGATCATCTGCGCGAGCGCAATGCCCAACGCCGCGGCGGCAACGAACGACGGGTGACCCTGGATGAGCAGATCGGCGGCGAAGGATTGAGCCTGGATCTGCTGGCTCTGGATCAGGCGCTGCACAATCTGCACGAGGACGCACCGGACCTGGCCGACCTGGTTCAGTTGCGCCTGCTGGCCGGTCTGGAATTCGACGCGATCGCCGAACTGCGCGGTCAAAGCGAGCGCTCGATCTATCGCGACTGGCGCGCCGCCCGTGCCTACCTCAAACACCAGCTGGAGATCGGCCCGACGCCGGTCGAGCCTGGATGAATCCGGCAGACGCCGATACCGCCGTTCGCCGGCGCCGGGCGCTGGCAATCCTCCGCGAAGCGCTGGAACTGGAACCGGACGAGCGCAAGCATCGACAATCCTTGCTCGACGCTCGCTGCGCCGGCGACGTCGAATTGCGCCAGGAGATCGAGGCCCTGCTGGCCGCCGATGCTGACGACAACGCAGATCTGGACAATCCGATCCAGTGGCAGGTGGAACCTGCGCTCGAGCCACCGGACGATCTCATTGGCATCGACGTCGGCGCATTTCGGATCATCGAGCGAATCGGTCGCGGCGGCATGGGCACGGTCTACCGCGGCGAACGTCAAGGGGCTGAGTTTCGCCAGCAGGTCGCAATCAAGGTGCTTCGCCGCGGCCTGGACAGCGACGACATTCTTGCCCGCTTCCTGCGCGAGCGACGCATCCTGGCTTCGCTGTCACATCCGAACCTGACTCGACTGATCGACGGCGGGCGCACCCCCGACGGCCGGCCCTGGCTGGCCATGGATTTCGTCCAAGGTGAGGCGATCACGATCTGGTGTGATCGCCAGCGCCTGGATCCACGTGCCCGCATCGTCCTGTTGCTCGACGTCGCTGCCGCGGTCCAGCACGCGCACGAACGGCTGGTCGTCCACCGCGACCTCAAGCCCGGCAACGTCCTGGTCGATCAAGACGGCCATGTCCACCTGCTCGATTTCGGCATCGCCAAGCTGGTCGCCGACGAAGCCGGCGACGATCAGACCCTGATCACCGGTGCCGGCGGACCCGGTCTGCTGACTCCCGAATACGCCGCGCCGGAGCAGTTGACCGGCGGCACGATCCGCGCCGGCACCGATGTCTATGCCCTCGGCGTGATGCTGTACGAACTGCTGACCGGGCGCCTGCCGCATGTTTTCGAGCGCCGTGACTGGCGCAGCATCCAGAGCCAGGTGCTGGACTCGCAGCCGCCACGGCTGGCGCAGGCGATCACCGACGGCGATTTCGCTGCGGACCAGCGATTGCAGCGCCGGGCGACTACCCTGACGGCGTTTCGACGCCTGGTCCGCGGCGACCTGGAACGCATCCTGGCCAAGGCTCTGGCCAAGGAGCCCGAGCGTCGCTACGCAACGGTACAGGCATTCGCGGACGACCTGCGCCGGTTTCTTGCCGGCGAACCGGTTCTCGTTGCCGGCACCGACTGGCGCTATCGATTCGGCAAGTTCATCGCCCGCAACCGCGCCGGAGCGGCGCTGGCAGCGCTGTCGATGATCCTGCTCGTGGTCGGAGTCACCGGCATCGTCTGGCAGTGGCGCCAAGCACAAGAACAGGCATTGCTGGCTCAAGCCGAAGCTCAGCGCGCCAATGCCATACGCGACTACCTGGCCTTGATGTTCCGCGAAGCGCGCGGCGACGGAGAGCAGCCTGGCCAGGTCAGCGCCAGGGAAGTGCTGGACCGCAGCGCGCACCGGATCGAGCTCGAGTTCGCCGCCGACCCGACCTTGCGCCAGAGCGTGTTGACGACGATGGCCGAGCTGTACATCCATCTTCAGGACTACCAGGGAGCGCGGCCGCTGCTCGAGCGTTTCATCGCGCTCGAAGATGGCAGCAGTCCGATCAGCGTGCAGATCGCTGCCCTGGACGATCTGGCTGTGGTCGAGTTGCGGCAGGGCAATGCCGGCAAGGCTCTGACCTGGGCCGAACAGGCGCTGGCCTTGATCGATGCGAACCCAAGTCCGGAGGTTGCTCGTCTGCGAGGCCGGGTGATGATCACGCGCGGCCAGATCCTGCGTGCGCTGGGACGGATCGAGGATGCGATCGCCGATTCGGAACGGGCTCTGCAACTGACCGAGGCCAATGATGGTGCACAGGCGCGACAGACCGCGGTTGCCCGCAACAGCCTGGCCCTTGGCTACATGATCGCCGGCCGCTCGGCCGACGCCTTGCGCGAATTCGAGGCGACCTTGGCCAGCTTCGAGCACCTGGGCCTGGGCGAAAGCAGTGATGCTCTGAACGTACTCGGCAATCTTGGTGCCCTGAAACTCATGCGCGGACGCATCGATGAGGCCGAACCCTTGCTGGAACGGGCCATGCAGCTGCAACGCAGCCTGGTCGGAGACTCCGCCGGCCTGGCAGCGACGATGCTCAATCATGGCCGGGTCCTACTGCTGCGCAATCGCATCGACCAGGCCCGGCGACAGATGTTCGACGCGCGACAGCTGCTCAAGCAGTTCACGGCGATCGACAGCCTGGACATGGTCGGCGCCGAGTTGGCCATGGCCGATGCCGCATTGATGTCAGGGGAACCCGATGAAGCGATGACCCACGCCGACGCGGCGCTGGTGATCGTTCACCGCCTGCTGCCGGCGACGCATCCGGTGGTCGGCCGAGTCCACGTCAGTCGTGCTCAATCGATGCTGCTGAACGGCGATCACGCCGCCGCATCGCAGGAACTCGAGCGCGGCCTCGCCATCCTGTCGCCTTCCGGTGCCAGCGGCAATATGCACCTGGCCCGGGCACTGTGCCTGCGCGCCGAGCTTGGCCTGAACTCCGGGGACACGGTCATGGCTGCAGCCGATGCCGGCCGATGTCTGGCCCTTCGAGGCGAGTATGCCGATCCGGCGTCCTGGGAAATCGCCCATGCCGCCGTTCTCCTGGCGCTGGCGCAAATGCGCGACCACGCCAGCGATGGCGCCGGACAGCAGTTGCGAAGCGCTCGACGACAGCTGCAAGACGCGCTGGGTGTGGATCATCCCGTCTATCGGCAACTCGTCGACGATCGTTCAGTTCACCATTGAGGGTGCGTAGTTGATCGCGTTGATCGCTGCGCGCGCGACCGGATCGTCCTGAACGGCCTGGCTTGCGAAGACGAATTGCCGCACTCCGGCGCCCGTTCGATCACCGGCGTTCACCGGCTCGGGTCGGCACCGTGTGCGCTTTCCGGCAATCCAACCGTTCAATGAACGAGCCAATGACGGCCCCCACCGCTTCGATGTCCCATGAACGGCGCCTGCAACCACCATTTCGAATCGGACGCCGCGGCGGCATTCATCAACGATCCGGACTGGCATCGGATCGATGATCATCTGGACACATTGCTGTCCCTGACCGAGGTAGAGCGCGAGGCCGAACTGGCGAGCATTGCCACCGGAGATCCCGAGCTGAGCGCGCGCCTGCGCCGGTTGCTGGCTGGGTTGGAGCGCAGCGCGGTACTGGAGTCGGTCGGCGGCTCGCCGCTGTGGACCGAAGCAATGGAATCGCTGACCGATTCTTCAGCAAACCCTCGCCTGGGCACCTGGACGGTCCTCGAGCGCATCGGCCGCGGCGGCATGGCGGAAGTGTTCAAGGCGGAGCGCCAGGTCAATGGCGCCCGCCAGCTCGCCGCGATCAAGATCATGACGGTCGGCCTGGACAACCCGGAACAGCTGCAGCGCTTTCAGCAGGAAACCGCCATTCTGGCCCGCCTGGTCGATCATCGGCTGTCCCGCCTGATCGATGCCGGCACGGCAGCCGATGGCCGACCCTGGTTGGCCATGGAGTACATCGACGGCGAAGCCATCGACAGCGCATGCGACCGTCTCGCGCTTGGCATCCCTGAGCGGGTTCGGCTGCTGATCGACATCGCGATGGCCGTCGACCATGCCCATCGGCAACTGGTCGTCCACCGCGACCTCAAACCCCGCAACATCCTGCTCGACGGCAATGGACAGGTCCGGCTACTGGATTTCGGCATCGCCAAGATCATGCCCTCCGAACCGGACGACGCCGAGGCCACCGCCACCCGAGCCCGCGCCTACACCCAACGCTACGCCTGCCCGGAACAGCTTTCCGGGGCAGCCACCGGTGTTGCCGGAGATGTCTATCAACTGGGCCTGTTGGCGTATTTGCTGCTCAGCGGCACTCGGCCGTTCCTCCGTATCGAGGATGACCCGGTACGGCTGCTCAATGCCATGCGCGAAGGACCGCTGCCACCCAGCCGCCGCTGCCAGGATGCTGATCCCGAAGTTGCGAATAGTCACGGAACGACGCCGGCGCGCTGGCCACGTCTGCTGCGCGGTGACCTCGACAGCATCGTGATCCAGGCAATGCAAGCCGACCCGAAGGCACGCTACGCCGGCGCACGCGAACTGGCGGACGACCTGCAGCGATGGTTGAACGGTGACGCCATCAGAGCCCGAGCCTATTCGCGCAGCTACCGCCTCGGGCGCTGGCTGCGTCGGCATTGGTTGGGCGTTTCGACGTCGGCGACCATCGTGCTGTTGCTGGTCGGCTACGCTGCTACCGTTACCTGGCAAAGTCTGCGCCTGGCGGCGGAACGCAACGAAGCCCAGCAAGCGCGTCAGCATGCCGAATCGATCCAGGCGTTTCTGATGCGAGTGTTCGCCAGCTTCGACCCGAATCAATCGGACAGTCGGGGCAAGTCAGTCGACCAGTTGCTGGTCGAAGGCGTGCAACGTGTCGGCGCCGAGTTTCCGGAGCAGCCGCTGCTGGCCTCCCAGATCTTGATCGATCTGGGTCGGATGCTGATGCGACGCGGTCGGCTGAGCGATGCTGAAGAGGCGATCCGCAAAGCGCTGACGTTGCGCGAAGATGAACTCGGACCCGATCATCCCGAGGTCAGTCGGTTCCTGCCCGCCCTGTCCGATGTACTTGCGCAGCAGGGTCGATTCGATCACGCGCACGCCGTCGCACTGCGCCACCTGCATGCGGAGCACCTCGCCCATGGCGAGCGCTCCATACACGCAATCAATGCTTCGCTGCTCCTGGCCTCATCGGACAGTCGTCGAGGTGACAACGAGCAGGCGGTCCAGCGCCTGAACCGGGCTCTCCACCTGCATCAGGATCTTCTTGCCCGCGAATCCAGTCCGGAAAGCCGGTCCGAGATCGCCCTGCTGGGGGAGGATCTGAGTCACCAGCTCGGCGTGGTCCAGTTGCGGCTCGAACGATTCGCCGATGCCGAATCCTCGCTTGCGGCAACGGTGTCCGCGTGGCAGCAGCGCTTCGGCGAACTCGATCCGCGCACCGCTACCGCTCGAAAGAATCTGGCGGTTTCTCTGCGCAGACAGGGCCAGTACGAGAAAGCACACGAGGTACTGGCCCAGGTTCTTGCCGCCGAACGCGAGATCTACGGCGGCTCACACTGGCAGACCGCGTACACACTCGGCCATCTGGCCAGTCTGGCTGGCGAGCGAGGCGAGTTCGAGCAATCCGCCCAATTGTGGTTCGAGGCGGAAGCCGAAGCCAGGGAAGCTCTCAGTGGTGATCATCCGTGGCCGGATTCGGCACGCTTTCGAGCGGCCGAGGCGCTGATGAAGCTGGGTGATGACGAGCGTGGCAGACCGATTCTCGAGGTCATAGCGACACTGGAGAATCGCGACGACGACTTGCCACTCAAGGCCGCGCTGCTGCTGAACCGACAGGTCCCGGGGGGTTCCGTGGCAAGCTCGGCAACGCGCAATTGAATCCGCACCGGTCAAGCCAATTGCTCTGCGCCGCTCCAACCCGAAAACGTGGCGACAACTGTTCCGGCATGGCGCGTGAGCCCCAATGATCAAAGCCGTGCGAAAACGACGCTTCACCAGCGCCGGTGGCGACGACTTGACGAGTGTGACAATTGGCGGACCTCATCACATTCTGACCTGAAAGCCGCTACTCTGTAGCCCATGGTGGAGCGGATAGGACATTGGATCGACGGCCACGCCTGCGAAGGTCGGGGCGAGGAGATGCCGATCTACGAGCCCGCAACCGGAATCGTCCATGCGCATCTGAAGGATGCCGACGACGATCAGATCGACGCCGCGGTACAGGCCGCGCAATCGGCATTTCCTGCCTGGTCGACGTTGCCGCCCGAACAACGCGGCAGACATCTGCGTGCGCTCGCCGATGCCGTTGAAGCACGCCTGGAACCATTCGCCGAGGCCGAGTCGCGCGACAGCGGCAAGCCGCTGCGCGTCGCGCGCATGCTGGACATCCCGCGGGCGATCGCCAACCTGCGCTTTTTTGCCTCGGCAATCGAGCAGTTCGCCAGCGAAAGTCACCACGGTCAGGCCGGCCTGAACTACACCTTGCGGCAACCGTTGGGACCGGTCGCCGGGATCTCGCCCTGGAACTTGCCGCTGTACCTGTTCACCTGGAAGATTGCGCCGGCCTTGGCCGCCGGCAACACCGTGGTCGGAAAGCCCTCCGAGGTAACACCGCTGACCGCAGCCATGCTCGGCGAGCTGACCGGAGAACTGGGTTGGCCGCCGGGCGTGCTGAACATTGTCCACGGCCGTGGTGCCGTCACCGGTGCCGCCCTGGTGGCCCACCCTCAGATCAAGGCAATCAGCTTCACCGGCAGTACCCGAGTCGGCGCGGCGATTGCCGCCGATGCAGCGCCGCGATTCCGCAAGCTGTCGTTGGAGCTGGGCGGCAAGAACGCGACCATCGTCTTTGCCGATGCCGATTTCGATGCTGCCGTCGACGGCGCCGTGCGTGCCGCATTCAGCAACCAGGGGCAGATCTGCCTGTGCGGGTCGCGCATCCTGGTCCAGTCCTCGCTCTACCAGCGCTTCCGCTCCGCCTTCCTGGAACGGGTCGCAGCACTTCGGGTCGGCGATCCGCTGCTGACGGACAGCGATCTCGGCGCCCTGGTCTCTCGCGAGCACTTTGAGAAGGTCATCGCCTGTATTGACCTTGCCCGCGAAGAAGGCGGACGCGTCGTCGTCGGCGGCGCCGCGGTCCGGGTCGAAGGTCGCTGCGCCGGCGGCTGGTTCGTCGCGCCGACCGTAGTCGAAGGCCTTGCGCCGACTTGTCGCAGCAATCAGGAAGAAATCTTCGGCCCGGTTGCCTCTCTGCTGGCATTCGACGACGAGGCGGAGGCGCTGGCGATCGCCAACGGCAGCCGCTACGGCCTGGCCGCGTCGCTGTGGACGCGCGACCTCGACCGCGCCCACAGAATGGCCGAGCGGCTTGAAACTGGTATCGTCTGGATCAACACTTGGTTGCAGCGCGACTTGCGAACGCCGTTCGGCGGCGTCAAGGACTCAGGCATCGGCCGAGAGGGCGGAGTGGAAGCGCTGCGCTTCTTTACCGAAGCCAAGAATGTCTGTGTCAACTGGACAGGAGCATCGTCATGAAGCCGATCCGCCTCCCGTGGCTGGCCGGTCCCGCCGCGATCGTGATCATCTTGTTGATCAGCAACCCGACGTACGGGCAGCGATTGCCACCCGATCCAATGCTCAGCATGGCGGACCTGGAGTCGCTTTGCCGGAGCGAGCCCTGCCGCCACGACATGATGGTGCAATTGCGGCTTGCCGATGGTCGTATCCGAGAGGAGACCGCGACGCTGTACCGGCCACCGATCCTGCCGGGCAGCGTCAGCGTGCTTCTCGAAGACGAGATCGAGGCGGTCCCTGAATTTGACCGCGACGGAAACTTCGCCAATTGGCGCGAGTCTCGCAGGCGCGAGTCCACACGCACCCCGGTGCTGAGCTTCAGTCTGAGCCAGGAAAACGACGGCAGCATGGCAGCATCGATCGGCAACAGTGGCCGTGATCCGGTAAAGGTCGACCTGTATCTGAGGGCACCGGGTTCCAGTCAGTTCGAGTACACCTCTACCTGCCCTATCATTGCCGGAGGCACCGTCTTTGAATACTGGAACCAACCTGTGGTGGAGATGCAGGTACGCAGCGCTCGCATCGTCTCCGAGGACTCCGAATCAGCGCTGTTGTGCGATTGAGAAACGGCACGACCGCCACCCATCGGCACTCGATCGGCATGTCTGACCAGTCCCGGTTCTCGCCGACGACAAGCGCGTCGAACCCCTGCCGTAGTGCGCCCGCCGGTACAACGCCGGCAGATTCGTTCGCCATCGTATCGAATACCAAGCCAGGACGATCGACAAGATGACGACCAGTATCCAGACCCGATCCGCACCGCCGCCGGTCGGTACCTACCCACACGCGCGCCGGCTCGGCCCGTTGCTGTTTCTGTCCGGCATCGGGCCACGCAACCCGGACGACAACACGATTCCGGGCAATCAGTACGATCAAACCGGCCGTTTGATCGACTACGACATCCAGGCGCAGACACGAGCGGTGTTTGCGAACGTCCGGGCCGTCCTGGAGGCCAGCGGCGCGGCTTGGAGCGACCTGGTCGATGTCACCGTCTACCTGACCGACATGGCACGCGATTTCGCCGCCTACAACGCAATCTGGGCCGAGCAATTCCCTGACCCGGCAGCGGCGCCGTGCCGGACTACCCTGGGAATCAGCGCATTGCCGACACCGATTGCCATCGAATTGAAATGCGTCGCGGCAATCGACCCGACCACGCCCCGGAAACCGATGCCATGAGCGTCCTGCCGCCCATTGATTTCGCTGCCTGGATCGAGAGCCATCGACATCTGCTCAAGCCGCCGGTCGGCAACAAGTGCGTCTACGACGGAGATTTCATCGTCATGGTCGTCGGCGGCCCGAACCAGCGCACCGACTACCACTATGAGGAAGGTCCGGAATTCTTCTACCAACTCGAAGGCGAGATGTTGCTCAAGCTGATGACCGACGAAGGTCCACGGGACGTTCCGATACGTGCCGGGGAAGTCTTCTATCTGCCACCGCGAATACCGCACTCACCCCAGCGGATGGCCGATTCGGTCGGCCTGGTGATCGAACGCAAGCGCCTGGCGCACGAACAGGACGGACTGATCTGGTACTGCCCGAATTGCAATGCCAAGGTCTACGAAGAGTATTTTCCGCTGAACGATATCGAGCGCGACTTTCCGCCGGTGTTTGCCCGCTTCTACGGCTCTTCGGAACTGCGAACCTGCGCCGCCTGCGGCACCGTACATCCGGCGCCAGAACGCTGACCCTAGCGGCGGCGGCCGCGGCCGGGGGTCGCCAGTCCAACCCGAATCATGTCCGCACCCTGGGTGGTACCGTTCAATGCGGCGATTGCGGCGCGCGCTTCGTGACCTTCCATCTGCAGCTCGGCAAAACCTTTGCACTCGCCGGTAAACAGGTCCTTGGCCATGCGCAGGCCACGCACTCGACCATGAGCTTCAAACAGCTCGGTCAAGGTTTTCTCGTTCATTGATCGCGGCAGGCCGCGTACGTTGATGGTGAGCATGTTTCACCCCTCCTTAGGCTACTCGTTTCGATGAGGGAATCCACCGGGCATGCCGTCGGACGGCAACACGGGTGCCGGAGGCCACCGGCCGATGGAACTTCAGTTTCTGTGACCGGCCGTGAACCGGCCTGGGCCGCCGGCATTGCTCGCTGCCGGGTTACCGCTGGCGGCGGCCGGTATTGCCGGCCGGACGCAACGGTCGGAAAACGCAAGAGCCGGACGGGGACGTATGCGTCCCCGCCCGGCGTACGGCAGATTCGGTCGGACGCTTACAGCACCTGGACCTGGTCGGCCTGCAGACCCTTCTGGCCGCGGGTGACGATGAACGTAACCTTCTGGCCTTCCTGCAGCGACTTGAAGCCATTGCCCATGATGGCGCGGAAATGGACGAAGACATCTTCGCCGGTTTCCGGGGTGATGAAGCCGAAACCCTTGGCGTCGTTGAACCACTTGACGGTGCCGGTCTGACGATCGGACATGGTGAAACTCCTTGCAACAGTGAACGTGAAACCACGGTCGGCCAATGCCTGACCTGCGGTACTGGGTTGCAGGGTGGGAGCGGGACGAAGCGATGAGCAGATCAAGTGGAACTGACGCATCGGGTCACGATTCACCGTGACCCTGACAATCACAGCGGCGACAGTTTAACGCGTGCCGGGGACAAAAGCGAATAGAAATCAGCAGTGTGCTCCGACGGCCTTGCGACCGGAGCTCAGGATGCGATGGCGCTCACAGAGGATCTGGGATGGGAGCATCGAAACAGGCGCACCGGCACCAGATTCCGCCACTCCTGCTCCCGCTCGACCCGTTCGAAGCGCTGTTGCAGCGGCTTCAGGACATGGTTGGCGTATTGATAGACCAGGAAACGACCATCGCCGGCCAGGCACGCCGCCACCCGGTCCAGGGTCTGGTCGCGCACCGCCGGCGGCATCGTGCTGAACGGAATCCCGGAGATCACCAGGTCAGCCGGCCCGAAATCGATCGCCGCCAGATGCCGATCGACCTCGGCGGCACTGCCATGCACCACTTCCAGTCGAGGATCGGGGAAGTCCTTGCGCAACGCGGCGACGAAATCGGCGTTCATTTCCAGCGCCGCCAGCCGGCCATCTTCGGGCATCGCAGCGAGCAAGGCTTCGGTGATCGTACCGACCCCGGGCCCGAGCTCGACTACGCGGCGGCAGCGCGACCAGTCGATCCCTGCCAATAGTCGCTGAACCACCGCCGGAGAACTGACCGCAAACGTGCCGACCATCCGCGGATGCTTGACGAAGTTGACGGCAAAAATCAGCGCCCGGCGCAGCCCGCTACCGCGTTCGGATCGAGGCGAGGGCTGGCCGGAAACGCGGACTGGTTTTTTCATCGGCCCTAGCGTAAACCACCCGGCGGGACAAATCACCCCGGCAATTTGTCCAGTCGAACTCGCCCGATGGGGCGGTCGCAGCAACCGCCACCG
>CAZFUH010000052.1:0-15930 GCA_964522235.1 uncultured Rhodanobacteraceae bacterium | reverse complement strand
TTCTGCTGGTTGCCATCGGCGGCCTCGCCGGTATGGGCATCGCCAGCCTGATCGGCCCCGGTCTGACGGCCGGCTTCGGCTTTCCGCCACTGCCGATGGGTGCCGAGGTCTGGCTGCGGGCGTTGATCGTGATGGCTGTGATGGCGATCGCGGTCGGCCTGCTGCCGGCGTTGCGCGCGCGCCGACTGTCGATCATCGACGCGCTCGCCGGCCGCTGACCAGGAGACTTGCCATGATCGGACGCATCTTTGCGATTACCCTGATGAACCTGCGCGGCCTTCCCGGCCGACTCGGCGCCAGCCTGGTCATCGTCGTCGGCCTCGCCGGCGTCGTCGGCGTACTGACTGCCCTGCTGGCGATGAGCGAGGGTCTGGGCCGAACCCTGTCGGCGACCGGCAGCGATGACCACGCAATCGTCCTGCGTGGCGGCTCCAATGCCGAACTCAACAGCGGCCTGGACCGGGACTCGGCAACCCTGATCACGCAAATGCCTGGCGTGCGTCGCGGCGCCGACGGCGAACCGCTGGCCTCGCGCGAGCTGATGCTGATCGCCGAACTGCCGATGCGCCGCTCCGGCACCGCCGGCAACGTCACCCTGCGCGGCGTCGAGCCGGCCGCATTCGATCTGCGCCCGGATCTGCGCATCATCGCCGGCCGCCGGTTCGAGCCCGGCCTGAACGAGATCATGGTCGGTGCCGGCGTGCCCGGCCAGTTCGAGGGCGTCGATCTCGACCAAAGCGTGCGCATCCGTGGCGCCGACTGGCGAATCGTCGGCGTCTTCGAGTCCGGCAATGCCCACGACAGCGAACTCTGGCTCGACGCGACGACGGCCCAGGGCGCGTTCAATCGACCAGGCTATTCGACCGTGCTGGTGGCGCTGGAATCGCCGGATGCGCTGGAGACGTTGCAGTCCGCGCTCGCCGCCGATCCGCGTCTCAACGTGGATGCCGAATCGCAGCTGGAGTACTACCAGCGCCAGACCGCCGACTCGACGATGCTGATTCGCGTGCTCACCACCCTGGTCACCGTGATCATGGCGCTCGGTGCCGTTTTCGCGGCGTTGAACAGCATGTATGCCGCCGTATCCGCCCGCACGACCGAGATCGCAACGCTGCGCGCGATCGGTTTCGGCTCGTTTCCGGTCGTGGTTTCGGTCCTGGTCGAGAGCATGCTGCTGGCCCTGACCGGCGGTCTGCTCGGCGCCGCCGCGGCCTGGCTGATTTTCAACAATGTCGCCGTGACCACGCTCGGCGCGAACTTCACCCAGGTCGTGTTCAACTTCCAGGTCACCGGCGATCTGCTGCTGCTAGGTCTGACTCTTGCCTTGCTGATCGGCTTCATCGGCGGCCTGCTGCCGGCGCTGCGCGCCGCCCGATTGCCGGTCACGACCGCGCTGCGCGCCGCCTGAGCCTTGGGCGGCCGGGTTTTCCCGGCCGCTTAAGCGCAACGACCAAACCGGCACCGAACTCCGCGGACCGCAACTTGCCATCGGCCGGATTGCCGGACAGTCGCCGGGCGATGCCGCGATTGAGCTGGGTCTTTCTCATCGTTGGAGTGGTCCGGATTGGCCCGGCCGGCGAGTGCTCGCATAGTCGGCCAGTGCCCGCTCGCGCGAACGCCTGAGGTCGACGATCGGCCGACGATAGACCGAGCCGACCGGCACGCCGGCGCTGTCGAGTACGGCCGCCGGCGCCAGCCACGGCTGCTGCCGCCACTTCGCGGGCAGGCGCGCCAGTTCCGGCAGCCACGCCGTGACATAGGCGCCATCCGGATCGAATCGCTCGCCCTGCGCGACCGGATTGAAGATGCGGAAATACGGTGCGGCATCGGCGCCGCAACCGGCGCTCCACTGCCAGCCCTGGGTATTGTTGGCGAGATCGGCATCGACCAGGGTATCCCAGAACCAGCGCGCGCCATGCAGCCAGTGCTGACCTAGGTTCTTGGTCAGCAGCGATGCGACGATCATGCGCACGCGGTTGTGCATCCAGCCGCGGTGCCACAGTTCGCGCATGCCGGCATCGACGATCGGAATACCGGTGCGTCCACGCCGCCAGGCCGACAGGGCCCGGGCATCGTCGCGCCACGGAAAGTCCTTGAAGCGCGCATTCAATGGCGCCTGGGCACTGTCCGGAAAGTGGTAGAGCAGATGATGCGAGAACTCGCGCCAGCCGAGCTCGCGAACATAGCAATCGGCGTTGTCGCGCCAACCCTCGCTGCCATCAACAACGGCAGCCTCGATCGCCGCCAGCACCTGGCGTGGCGACAGTTCACCGAAGTGCAGATGCGGTGACAGTTTCGAGGTGCCTTCGTGGTCGGGGCGATCGCGCTGCTCGCGGTAGCTGGCGATGGCTGCATCGAGAAACCGCTGCAGCCGGGACCGGGCACCGGCGGTTCCCGGCTGCCAGTGGCCATGAATGCCGGCATCCCACGGATGTTCCGGACGCAGCTGCCAGGAGGCCAGGGACTCGGTCGCGAGTGACTCAGGCGGCGGCGACAGGTGTTGTGGCTCCGGCAACGGCTCGACCGGGCCGATCCGCTCACGGGCGTTCCTCCAGAACGGTGTGAACACCTTGTACGGATCGCCCTGTCCGGTCTGCACCTGCCATGGCTCGACCAACAGCGCGCCGTTGTGGCTTTCCACGTGCAGCCCACGCTGGCGCAGCGTACGCTTGATTCTTTCGTCACGGTCGATCACGGCCGGCTCGTACCGGCGGTTCCAATACACGGCCTCGGCGCCGGTGGTCTCGACCACCTGTTCGATCTGGGCCAGGCTGTCACCGCTGCGCAGCAGCAGCCGGCTACCCAGACTTCGAAGCTGACCGTCCAGTGCCAGCAGCGAATGATGCAGCCACCAGCGCGACGCGGCGCCCGGTGGCCATGGCGATTCCTCGTCCGGCGCGTGCACGTACAAGGGCACGATCCGGTAGCCGGCGCGCAGCGCCGCGGCGAGTGCCGGCTGGTCGGACAGGCGCAGGTCGCGGCGGAACCAGAGGATGGCAATCGGCATCAGCGCGGTTGCGGGCGGGCAAGTGAATGTTGACATTAGCAGGCCCGGCCGTCGTTGCGATGTGATGTGCGATCGAAAATCGAGCCGGCCCGACGCCCAGCGGCACTATGATGTCGGCAGCCAATCCGGAGCCGCCCATGATCTCGACCGACGTACTGCCGCGCCTGTCCGTGCTGTTGTTGTTCGCGTTGCTGACCGCCTGCGGCGATTCCGATACCCGGCCGCCGACAAGCGCCGCCGAGCCGGCGACGCCGGCAACGCGATACATCGCCCCGGCCGACAGCGCCGGCTTTCACATCGCCGAACTGGAAGGATTCAGCCAGTACGGCCGGCCGGCGGTGGCCGTGCGCTTTTCGTCGCCGTTGGCGCAAAGCCAGAATTTCGACCAATTGCTCGACCTGCAGGGCGCCGATGGCGAACGCCCGAACGGCAGCTGGCAGCTGCGCGAAGACAATAGTGCGCTGATGTTTCCGTATCTCGAGGCCGACCGCAGCTACCGGCTGCGCGTCGACGCCGGGCTGTCCTCAGCCGCCGGCGACACGCTCGGCCAGGCGTTCGAGCACGAAGTCTATTCCGGCCCGCAGCCGCCGATGCTCGGGTTCGCCAGCCAGGGCAACGTCCTGCCCGGCCGCGACGGCGCCGGCCTGCCGGTGATCACGGTCAATGTCAGCGAAGCCGACATCGAGTTTTTGCGCGTGCGCGAACGCTCGCTGCCGCGCTTTCTCGCCGACTACCAGCGCAATGGTCCGCGCGGCAGTTGGCAGCTCGGTTCCCTGGCGGCGATGGCCGACAGCGTCTACTCGGCGCGCTTCGCGTTGCGCGCCGATGCCAATCAGCGCACGCTCAACCACATTCCGGTTCGGGACATCGCCGAGCTGTCGACGCCGGGCGCCTATTTCGCCGTGATGCGCGCCGCCGGCCGCTTCGAGGACAGCTACGAAACCGCACTGTTCTTCGTCAGCGACATCGGCCTGCACGCTCGCCTGCACCGCGACGAGCTGTTCGTACACGCCGCTTCGCTGACCTCGGCCGGCGCGCTGGGAAATATCGAGCTGAGCCTGGTTGACGAGCACGGCAAGACCCTGGCCGCGGTCCAGACCGATGCCCAGGGCCAGGCCCGGCTGCCGATGCGACCCAAGCGCGAACATCTGCTGCTTGCGCGCGCGCGCTCGGATTTCGCATTGTTGTCGTTTCGGCAGCCGGCGCTGGATCTGTCGGCCTTCGATCTCGCCGGCCGCCATGGCGGCGGCGAACGCGACGTCTACCTGTGGGCAGGGCGCGATCTGTTCCGTCCCGGCGAGGAGGTCCGCATGCATGGCCTGTTGCGCGATTACGATGGCCGCCCGGTGTCGGCATCACCGTTGTTCTTGAGCCTGAAGCAACCGAACGGCCGCGTTTATGCCCGCGACAACGGCGACGTCGACGAGCTGGGCTATTTCGAGTGGCGGCGTCTGCTGCCGGAAGATGTTCCGACCGGCCGTTGGCGGCTGGAGGCGCGCCTGGATCCGAACGGCGTGCCGGTCGGCGAGTTCGAACTGCGCATCGAGGAATTCCTGCCGGAACGACTGAAGCTGGAGCTGGACAGTCCGGTGGCGACGTTGGCACCCGGACAAGCCTTGCCCCTGCGCGCCGAGGGCGCGTATCTATACGGCGCCCCGGCAGCTGGCAATCGTTTTCTGGCCGAGCTCAGCTTCGAGCACGCGCCGGCCCTGGTCGAATCACTGAAAGGATTCCGTTTCGGCGATCCGACCGAGAAACTGCCGCGACCGGACGAACCGGCCCTGGACGTTCGACTGGATGCCACCGGTCAAATCAATGCCGAACTGGCCCTGCCCGGCGAACTGCCGGCGACTTCGCCGGTCGCCGTATTCGTCCGCGGCAGCGTCTTCGAGTCCGGCGGTCGCGCCGTTGCCCGCACGATCAAGCGCAGCATCTGGCCGGCATCGGACCTGGTCGGCGTACGCCCGCTGTTCGACATGGACGAAGGTGCCGCCGCACGCTCGACCATCGCGTTCGAGCTGCTGCGCAGCAATGCCGGCGGTGAGCAGTCTGCCGGCGAGGTCAAGATCGTGCTGCGCCGCGACCGCCGCGACCATGTCTGGACCCGCGATCCGGAGCTGGGCTGGAAAATCGAATACACCTCGAACTGGGAAACGGTCGGGCCGGCGCAGACAGTGGCCCTGAACACCGATACCGCCGTCCGCTACGAGAACCGCGTGGAATGGGGCGACTACCAGCTTGAGGTCACCGATACCGCGAACGGCCTGATCACGCGCCTGCCGTTTTTCGCCGGTTGGCGCGGTGACGACGAAAACCAGGGTGAAGCAGCGCGACCGGACAAGGTCAAGCTGGCCCTGGATCGCAGCACCTATCGTGCCGGTGACCGCATCGCGCTGACGATCACCGCGCCGCACCCGGGCCATGGCGTTCTCCTGGTCGAGGCCGGCGAGCGTCTGCTCGATAGCCGCGAGATCCGTGTTCGAGAAGGCGGCAGCACCGTTGAACTGACCGTGCTGCCGGAGTGGGAGCGGCACGACATCTACCTGAGCGCCGTGGTCTTCCGTGCCGGATCGGCACGCGAGAAGATCACGCCGAACCGAGCGCTGGGCATCGTCCATCTGCCGATCGACCGCAGCGAGCGCACGGTCGCTGCCAGCCTGAGTGCCAGCGAGCGCGCCCGACCCGGCGAAGAGCTGGTGGTCGTCGTGCATGCACCTGATCTCGCGGGCCAGCAGGCAATGGCGACGATCTCCGCCGTCGACCAGGGCATTCTCAACATCACCCGCTATCCGGTGCCGGACGCCGCCGGCCATTTCTTCGCCGCACGCGGCTATGCCGTCGACGCCTACGACCTGTACGGAAAGGTGATCGAGCATCGCGATGGCCACGGTGCCCGCCTGAGCTATGGCGGCGATCTGGCGCTGACGGCGCTGCCACAGGCGCGCCGTCCGACCGCGAAGGTGGCGACCGTCGACCTGTTCAGCGGTCCGGTGCAGCTGGACGGCGAAGGACGGGCCAGCGTGCGCCTGAACCTGCCCGACTTCAACGGCCGCCTGCGCCTCACCGCCCTGGTCTATTCGGCCGAACGCTACGGCAGCGCCGAGTCAGCGGTCGAAGTGCGCGCTCCGCTGGTTGCCGAGATCTCCAGTCCACGGGTGATGGCGCCGGGCGACCGCTCCCAGGTCACGCTCGATCTGCACAACCTCAGCGGCCGCGATCAGAACCTGTCGATCGAAGTCAGCGCGCAGCCGCCGCTGCGGGTCGACAACGGCGTGCGCGTGCTGCGGATCGCGGATGAACAACGCAGCGTGCTCGATCTGCCCTTGATCGCCCTGCCCGGCCAGGACGTCGGCCGCCTGCGCGTGCGCGTCACTGGTGACGGCATCGATCTCGACCGCCGGTTCGAGTTGCTGGTGCGGCCGGGCTGGGGCCAGGGCCGCTCCAGCCGGCTCGACCAGTTGCCGGCCGGAAGCCCGATCCAGATCAGCGCGGAAGCGCTGGCGCCCTACCTGCCCGGATCCGGGCAGCTCGCGCTGAGCGTGTCGCGGCAACCGCCGGTGCCGTTCACCTCGGCAGTTCGTGGCCTGATCGCCTATCCCTACGGTTGCCTGGAGCAGACCACCAGTCGCGCGTTTCCGCTCGCCCTGCTCGACGCCGACAGCGCCCAGCGTCTGGCCATTCCGGAACTCGGCGGCGACAGCCGCCGGCAGGCATTGGCCGATGCCCTGGCGCGGATTTCGGCGATGCAACTGGGCAACGGACACTTCAGCTTCTGGGGTGGCGAGAGCATTGCGCAATCGCAGCTGACACCGTTCGTCGCCGAGTTCCTGCTCGAGGCCCGCGAGGCCGGCCAGGCGATACCGGAACCGGTTCTTGACAAGGCGTTGGAACGCCTGCACGAAGATCTGCTCGCCGGCGGCGATCGCTACTACAACTACGAGAACAGCGAAGCGCTGCGCTTTTCCGTCCGTGCCCACGCCGGCTACGTCCTGGCCCGGCAGGCTCGGGCGCCGCTGGGGACGCTGCGCGCGATGCAGCAGCACGAGCGCAATCAGGCCCGCAGCATGCTGGCCCTGGTCCATCTGGGTCTGGCCCTGCACCTGCAAGGCGATACCGAGCGCGGCATCGAAACCTTGCAGCAGGCGTTCGCGAACCCACCGCAACGGCCGCGTTATCTGGGCGACTATGGCAGCGAACTGCGTGATCGTGCCCTGGCTCTGACCCTGCTGCGTCAGCACGATCTGCGGGTGCCGGGCGCCGACGGCGAACTGCTGGCGCTCGCGCGCAGCCTGGCCGGCGGCGAGCACGGCCGACGCCACCTGAGTACGCAGGAGCAGTTGGCCCTGTTCCGGCTGGGCCGGCAGCTGCGTCGAGCCGGCGCCGGTGCCGTCACCGGCACGATCCAGATTGGCGACAACGTCGAAGCGATCGCCGCCGGAGCGATGTACGCACGTCTGTTCGATGAGCCTGCGCTCACCAGCGGCATCGAACTGAACGTCGAAGGCGACGGCGTGCTGTACGTGGTCCGGGAAGCGGTCGGGGTACCGCGTTCGCCACCGGCGGCCGACAGCTCCGGCGTCAGCATTCGCCGCGACTGGTTTGGCATGGACGGCCGACCGTTCCGCGGCCAACAGCTGCGCGAGGGTGAAGCGGTGATCGTGCGCCTGACCGTCGAGGCGGAGCAGCAACTCGACGATCTGCTCGTCGTCGACTACCTGCCCGGTGGCCTGGAACCGGAAAACCTGAATCTCGGCGACGCCCGCCTGCTGGAACGGCTGAACGTCGATGGCGTGCAGATGGACCAGCGCTGGGGCGTCGACATCCGCCACGAGGAATACCGCGACGATCGCTACGCCGCTGCGTTGCGCGTCTGGGCCGGGCAGACCGCCCAGCTCTACTACATTGCACGCGCGGTCTCGCCTGGCGAATTCACCGTACCGCCGCCCCAGGCCGAGGACATGTATCGGCCGGAGCTGCGTGCCGTCGGCAGTTCGCGGCCGTCCCGCCTTGTCGTCACTGCGCCCGATGCAGGCGGCCGATAGCGGCGCTAAACCGGATGCCGTTCGAGTGCACGCAGGGCCGCACGTACCTGTTGCCGGCAGGTGCGTGCTTCGGCGAGGTCGAGCCTGGTCAGCGCCGCGTCGAGCACACGCAGGTTCTGCTCCCAGCCCAGCGTGTCGCTGCGCCGGCCGAGCTCGCGCCGCTTCGGCAGCTCCGGGCGCAGCCGGCGCAGCAGTGCCCGCATCCGAGCGGCCAAGCCGGGACATTCCGGCGAGCTCGCCGCCGCACGCAGACTGTTCCATTGCATGCGCAGCCGGCGCAAGCGCCGGCGCAGGCGGTGTCGGTGCTCCGCGCTCGGCGTCCGGCGCGCCTTGCGTTCGGCCTCGGCGACGCGCCTGAGACTGAACCCCAGCGCCTGCTCGACCTGCTCGTCGCGTAGCGACGACCATGGCAGTGCACGCGCCTGATCGGCCAATCCGGCCAGCTTCAGACGCTGTCTCTGCAACTGCGGATCCTCGCGCAGGCTGCTCGTCAACAGCCGGTTGCGCAGCTCGCGCAGCCGCTTGATCACTGCCTGCCAGGCATCCTGCTCAGCCGGATCGCACAGCTTGCGCATGCGGCTCGCGGCATCGACCAGCGCATGTGCGTCGCGCAGGCGGCAAAGAGCACGGTTGCTGCGCCGCACGGACCGGTCGAGTGGACGCCAGGCCTCGGCAAATGTCTCGCGCCCAAGTGCCAGCAGCGAACGCACCCGACGCATCGCCTTGCGCGCCTCGTGCACGCCGCTGTGACGACGCACACCGGACCAGGCCAGGGCATCACTGGCGCACGCCAGATCGTTCTGTACCGCCTGCGCAAGATACTCGCCCAGACACCGACCCTCCCGTCCCGGAGCGGAACCCGGTGCTGCTGGCCGTGTGCTCTTAATGGTCATTTCTGAGTGTAATTCGACCACGAAACAGGTCGAGCGATGTTGCAGTTTGATGACATCGAATGCTTGTCATAATCCATTGGCACGATGCCGGCAACCCGTCCAGCAGGCATGACCCAATGAACCAGGCGGTGCAACGACTGAGCCTGCGCGACCGACTCGACCAGAAGATCTTCGACGCGATCTGGTCGCGCAGCCTGGTCTACAACACCTGCTGGGAAGATCCAGCAGTCGATCGCAAGGCCCTGGAACTCGGTGCCGACGACACCATGCTGGTGATCACCAGCGCCGGCTGCAATGCGCTGGACTACGCACTGCAGGGGCCACGGCGCATCTACTGCGTTGATGCCAATCCGCGCCAGAACGCCCTGCTGGAACTGAAGGTCGCCGGCATCCGTGAACTGTCGTTTGACGACTTCTTCGCCCTGTTCGGAGACGGCCACCACCGGCGATTCACCGAGCTCTACCGTCGACACCTGCGCGAACAGCTGTCACCGTTCGCGCGTGAATGGTGGGACCGGCACGGCGACTGGTTCGCGAGCCGTCGCGGCACGTTCTACTTCCATGGCCTGTCCGGCTTGGTTGCGCGCGGGGTCCGCGCCTGGCTGCGGACGCGACCAAACCTGCGTGAATCGATCGCGCAGCTGCTCGCCGCGCGCAGTTTGCAGGAGCAGCAGCAAATCTACGACGACCACGTGGAATCCCAGTTGTGGAGCCGTTTCGTGCGCTGGACGATTGCGCAACCGATGGTCATGAACCTGCTGGGGGTGCCGTATCCGCAGCGCCGGCTGGTCGAAGCCCAGCATCCGGACGGCATCGCCGGCTATATTCGCGCCAGCGTGCAGTATGTGTTCCGGCAACTGCCGCTCACCGACAACTATTTCTGGCGCGTATACCTCACCGGCCAGTACAGCCGCGACTGTTGCCCGGAATACCTGAAGCCGGAGAATTTTCAGCGCCTGAAGGACGGCGGCATCGACTGCATCGACATTCACACGCAGACCGTCACCGGCTTTCTGGTTCGCAATCAGGTGCCGATCTCGCGCTTCGTCCTGCTCGACCACATGGACTGGATGAGCTCCTACTACCCGATGGCCCTGGCCGAGGAATGGCAAGCGATCCTCGACCGTGCGACGCCTGGCGCACGCATCCTGTTGCGCAGCGCCCAGGCCCGCCCAGGCTGGCTGGACCAGGTGCGAATCGGCGACAACGCTCGTCCGCTGCGACAGTCGCTGCGATTCCTGGATGATCTCGCACGCTCGTTGCAGCCGGCCGACCGCGTGCACACCTATCCTGGCTTTGTGATCGCCGATGCGCCTGCTTGAACGCACTCGCTCGGAGCTGATCACCCTGCGCTGCATGGCCCGCGGCCTGCCTGCTGGCGGCTCTCAGGGCGAGCGTCTGGATGCGTTCTACGGCCCGCAGGCCCCGCACTACGATCGTTTTCGCGAACGCCTGCTGCATGGTCGCGCGGCGCTGCTCGCCGGTATCGAACTTCCGGAACGGGCACGGATCGTTGAGCTCGGCGGCGGCACTGGCCGGCTGATCGAATACCTCGACGATCGTATCGAGCGGATCGAACGCTACCAGGTCGTCGACCTGTGCCGGCCACTGTTGGCGCAGGCGAACCTGCGTGGACAGCGCTATCCGCAGCTGGTTCCGGTGCATGCCGATGCCAGTCTATGGCAGCCGCAGCAGCCGGTCGATGTCGTCATCGTCTCCTACGCATTGACGATGATCCCGGACTGGCATGCGGCGATCGCCAATGCCTGCAAGATGCTCAAGCCGGGCGGCCTGCTGGCCGCGGTCGATTTCTACATTGGCGACGGCGGCAACGGACAGCGCCGTCACGGCCGATCGACGCGATGGTTCTGGCCGTTGTGGTTCGGCCATGACGGTGTCGAACTCGACAGCCGGCGACTGCACGCGCTGTGTCGCAGCCTGCCCGATCACCGCCTGCAGCAATCGAGCGCGCCGGTGCCCTACCTGCCGCTGCTGCGAGTGCCGATCTACCTGTTCTGGGGGCGCAAGCAATGACTCCGTCTCGCGTACGGACGGTGTTCATTTCCGATGTCCATCTGGGCACACGCGCCTGCCAGGCCGAGCGCCTGCTCGGCTTTCTGCGCGCCTACCCAGCCGAACGCCTGTACCTGGTCGGAGACATCCTCGACTTCTGGGCGATGCGCCGCGAGGTGCGCTGGTCGGCGGCACAGAACACCGTGGTCCAGAAGATCCTGCGCCGGGCTCGTCATGGCGAGGAGGTCGTGTTCATCCCCGGCAACCACGATGAGTTGCTGCGTGAGCATGTCGGCACCGTGTTCGGGAACATCCGCGTGGAACGCGAATGCGTGCACACCACCGCCGACGGCCGCCGTTACCTGCTGATCCATGGCGACGAGTTCGACCAGGTCACGCGCTGCCATCGCTGGCTGGCCGTGCTCGGTGACGTCGGCTACAACGCCCTGGTGCGGCTGAACGTCTGGCTGTCGTGGCTGCGCCGCCGGCTCGGCATCGCCGGCTACTGGTCCCTGGCCGGCTACGCAAAACGCAAGGTCAAGGTCGCGGTGAATTTCGTCAATGACTTTGAACAGTCGGTTGCGCGGGCGGTTCGCGAGCGTGGCCTGGACGGTGTCATCTGCGGTCACATCCACGTCGCGGCGATCCGCGAGGTCGGTGGCGTCGACTACGTCAACTGCGGCGACTGGGTCGACAGCTGCACGGCGATCGTCGAGCACCACGATGGGCGTCTGGAGCTTGTGCATTGGCAGCACGAAGAATACGGCGACGATGTCGAAGCCGAAGCAGTACGTGACCTGCTCGCCAGCGCTGCGACGACCGCATCGGACCCCGTCCTGTAACGTCGAGCGTGCTCGATGCTCGACGCTGTCGCCGCGCCCGGAGCCGGCGGCCTGGCGGCCGCTAAGCGCAGCAAGCTGCGCTCTACAATTGCGGTGTATCGCGACGCAACGGAATGCCGCTGTTGTAGCGTCGAGCTTGCTCGACGTAGATGTTGCATCCGGAGCCGGCGGCCTCACGGCCGCTAAGCGCAGCAACCTGCGCTCTACAACAACGGCGAGCGACGCGGCATCGAAGGGGGTTGTCGATTCGCGTGGCGGGCTCAGTCGAAGAGCTTGCCGGGGTTGAGCAGACATTGCGGGTCGAAACTGCGACGCAGACTGCGCATCAGGGTGATCTCCGCGGCGCTGCGCGTACCCTCCAGATGGGATTTCTTGACCAGGCCGATGCCATGTTCGGCTGAGATGCTGCCGCCGTGTTCGGCCAGCGCGTCGGCGAGCCGGGCGGTGACCTGTTCGCAGCGGGCGATGAAGTCCGGGTAGGCCATGTCATCCGGAGCCATCACGTTGATATGCAGGTTGCCGTCGCCGATATGGCCGAACCATACGACATCGAAATCGGGGTACTGCGCCGCAAACAGCGCCTGCATCCGCTCCAGAAAGGCCGGGATCGCGCTGATCCGCAGCGAGATGTCGTTCTTGTACGGCTTGCGCGACGCCAGCGCCTCGGTGATGCCCTCGCGCAGTCGCCACAATGCGGCCGCCTGGGCGTGGCTGTGGCTGATCACACCATCGCCGACCCAGCCCTGCTCCAGGCAGTGCTCGAACAAGGCCAGGGCATCGGACTGCCGCGCCTCACTGTCGGCGTCGAACTCGGTGACGACGTAGAACGGATAGCGCTGCTCGAACGGCGCCGCCGCACCATGGGCGACGACATGGTGCAGGGCGCGGTCATTGAAGAACTCGAAGGCGCTGAGCGTGAGCCGGTGCCGGCAGGCCTCGAACACCCGCATCAACGCGTCCATCGCCGGTACCGCGAGCAGCATCACCGCCGACTCCGGCGGTGGATCGGTCAGGCGCAGGCTGGCTTCGACAATGATGCCCAGGGTGCCTTCCGAGCCGATCATCAGGTGGCGCAAATCGTAGCCACTGGCGTTCTTGATCAGACCTCGATTGAGATCGAGCAACTCGCCGGTGGCGGTAACCACCTTCAGTCCGGCAACCCAGTCGCGGGTGTTGCCGTAACGGATCACCCGGATACCGCCGGCATTGGTCGCGATCGTACCGCCGATCGAACAGGAACCACGCGATGCGAAATCGACCGGATAGATCAGACCATGCTCCTGCGCGGCGCGCTGCACCGCCTCCAGCGGCACACCCGGCTGTACCGCCAGCAGGCGATCGACCGGTTCGAAGCCGAGCACCTTGTTCATGCGCTCGAAACTCAGCACCAGTTCGCCGTTCGCGGCGACGGCGCCGCCGGACAGACCGGTGCGGCCGCCCGAGGGCACCACCGCGATCGCATGCGCCCCGGCCCAGCGCATCACCGCCTGCACCTGTTCAATCTCGGCCGGCAGCGCGATCGCCAGCGGTGCCGGCGGCCAACGCCGGGTCCAGTCGCGGCCGTAATGTTCCAGGTCGACCGCATCGGTCTTCAGCACCAGGCCGGGTACGCGCTGGCGCAGCGCATCGAGATGGGGGTCGGTCATCGGGTCGATCCGGGAAAACCGGCAGCCTGCCAGTCCCTCGTCCGCCCGTCCAGCCTCGATGCTCCACGGTCACTCAGCAGGGGCGTTCGCTCCGTGGCCACCGTCCGCGGCCGAACTTCCAGCGGGTGCCGAAGGACGGACGGCTGCGATCCTCACCGCAGCCTCCCGGGCATGCTGCACCGCCGCATCAGAGCGCGCGTTCTGGCATAGTCACGGCTTGTCCGCCCACCGACCTTGCCGCCCGCGATCGCCCATGGCCACGACCTCGTTCCCGAAAGCCGATATCCACGTCCTGCTGCTGGAGGGCGTCAGCCGCAGCGCCGTCGACATCTTCGAACGCGCCGGCTACCGGCAGATCGAGTACCACGAGAAGTCGCTGCCGGACGCGGAACTGAAACAGCGCATCGCCCAGGCTCATCTGATCGGCATCCGGTCACGCAGCCAGCTCAGCGCCGACGTACTCGCGCATGCCCGGCGCGCGATCGCGATCGGCTGTTTCTGCATCGGCACCAACCAGGTCGACCTGGAGGCCGCGCAGGCACTCGGCATCCCGGTGTTCAACGCACCGTATTCGAACACCCGCAGCGTCGCCGAACTGGTGCTCGCCGAGGCGATTCTGCTGATGCGGCGCATCCCGGAAAAAAATGCCCAGTGCCATCGCGGCGGCTGGTCGAAGAGCGCGGCCGGCAGCTACGAGGTCCGCGACAAGGTACTCGGCGTCGTCGGCTACGGGCACATCGGCACCCAGGTCGGCCTGCTTGCCGAGGCTCTGGGCATGCGCGTGCTGTTCCATGACATCGAGAACAAGCTGACGCTGGGCAACGCTCGTCCGGCCGCCGGCCTGGACGAGCTGCTCGAGCGCGCCGATATCGTCAGCTTGCACGTGCCGGAGACCGTGCAGACGCGAATGATGATCGGGGTCGAACAACTGGACCGGATGAAGCGCGGTGCGGTGCTGATCAACGCCTCGCGCGGCAGCGTCGTCGACATCGATGCGCTCGCGCAATCGCTGCGCAGCGGCCATCTGGCAGGTGCCGCGATCGATGTCTTTCCTGTCGAACCGCAGAGCAACCAGGATCGGTTCGAATCGCCGCTGGTCGGCATGGACAACGTGCTCCTGACCCCGCACGTCGGCGGCTCGACGCTGGAGGCGCAGGACAACATCGGCGTCGAAGTCGCGGCCAAGCTGGTGCGCTACAGCGACAACGGCAGCACGCTGTCGGCGGTGAACTTTCCCGAGGTCACCCTGCCCGGGCATCCGGACAGCCATCGGCTGCTGCACATCCATCGCAACATGCCCGGCATGCTGTCGCAGATCAACGAGATCTTTTCCCGCCAAGGCATCAACATCGACGGCCAGTACCTGCAGACCAACCCGACCATCGGCTACGTCGTCGTCGACGTCTCGACCAGCCAGGCCCAGGCCGCCGCACTCAAGGACGCGCTCGCCGCGATCCCCGGCACCCTGCGCTGCCGCGTCCTGTACTGAACCTCGCCGAGCCTGCGAAACGACGAACACAGCAAACGCGCCTGCGAACGCCACGACGACGGCCTGCTCAGCGGCGCCAGAAGCGCCAGCGGTGACGGCGCTTGAGGTTCCAGCGCGCGCCTGGCGCACGCCAGTGAACACGGGCCAGACGGCCGGCATCCCACTCGGCGAGCACGCGCGCAAGCAGGGCCTCGGCATCGGGACTGCGGCGCAGGTCGAGCAGGATCGTGGTGGCGGCGCCGGTGCGCTCCGGCCAGCTGTCGAGCAGCGGGATTCTCGCGGTCTTCGCGAGTGCGCCCAGCAATGCGTCGTCGCTGATCGCCACAGCGATGCCGTCGGCGCGAACCTGCCTGGGCAGGCGTCCGGCACCCCAGAACCACAGGCCGTTGATCGCCGGACGGCCGCCGCGTGCGCGCGCCCGATTGACCGGATGATGAGCGAGCAGGATCTGCGCCTGGTTGAACAGACCGCGCCAGCGGCGATGGATGTCGTCTTCGGGCCAGAGCTCGAACAGATCGCCGCCGAGCGCGGCCTCCGGAGGCGGCAGTGACGGCAGATCGGGCGCGGCATTTTGGGGGAATGCGCGCAGGTACCAGCGTGCCGGATGCGGTGCGCTGAGCTCGAAACCTTCGTCGCCGAACAGCGGCGCCAGGGCCGCGAGCAGGGCGGCAACTTCGGCTGCATCCTGGCCGAGATCACCGCAGGCGACGAGACGGACATTGCCAGGCTCGACGCGGAAATGCGCCGGATCGCCGCGCAGCCACGCGTATTCGCTGCCGTCGCCAGCGTCGAACTGTCGAGTGAATGCCGCCGCTGGCCAGCCGTTCGGAACGCGCGTGAACAGATCGCCGTACAGCGCCGCGTCGTCCGGCGAGGCAGCGGTCTCATGATCGCCCTTGGCGAGCAGGCCAGCGATCCGTTGCGCCACCTCGCCCGACGGTGGCCGCGAAGGCGCCAGCACGATCAATTCGGTCTTCATGCCGCCAGTGTAGAGCCGG
>CAZFUH010000051.1:0-15956 GCA_964522235.1 uncultured Rhodanobacteraceae bacterium | reverse complement strand
CCGTGTTGGTCCAGGTGCTGCCGCTGTCGGTGGAGCGGAAGAACTCGTTGGCGGCCGTCATCGCATAGTGCCGGCCGATGTCGTACTTCGAGGTCGCGATCGCCGTGATCACGTCGCCGAAGTCATGACTGCCGGAGGTCGCGGTGATGATGCTGCCGGGACCGGTTCCGGTCAGGCCCAGTTCGATGATGTGGTGGCCGGCGCCGGCGCCGATACGGCCGCCGCCCAGATAGACCCGGTCCTCGACCCACGAATGTGCCGCCAGCGGCGCAAGAAACAGACCGCCGGTGAATCCATTGGACGCGTAGGTCCAGTGGCGGAATCCTGCGGTGCCGGGAAAGATCGGTGTCAGATCCAGGAAGACGCGATCGTTGACACTGCTCCACAGCCAGGTCGCGTTGTTGCCCAGGACCAGATGCGCATGGTCGCCGGACAGCCGCTGCTCAAAGTCCAGCAGGTCGTTGCTGCCCGGGACCAGCGCCCGCTGCAGGCCCTGGTCCTGGGATCCGGCGAAGATCGCAGCCGTGGCCGACGGCCGGGTGGCGCTACCGTAGTACTGCGAAACGTTGAGGCCGCTCAGCGACAGGTTTTCGACCGTGACCAGATCGTCCGTGGACTCGTACAGGCCGCCGTCGGTCGAGATCAGGATGCGTTCGAAACCGCTGCTGCTGTAGAACACATCGATCGCGGGGATATCGGCATGCAGGCGGGTGCCCGGTTGCGTGTAGTACTCGGTCCAGGCATTGACACGCTGCCAGCTGGCGGCGCCGTCGTGCGAGCGGTACAGCTCGACGCCGCCGAGATAGATCTTGTCCGGGTCGCGGGTCGAGCTGGCGGCGCTGTTGAAACTGAAGGCCCCGGTCGGCGCCTGGGTGCGCTCGGTCCAGTTCATGCCGCCATCCAGCGAGCGGAACACGCGCGCGCTGTCGCTCAGGCTGATTCCGGTGGCATAGATCGCGTACAGGAAGGTGACCCCGCCGGTGGTGACGCCGCCGGTCAGCAGCACCTGGCGGTCGGCGATCGGAAACCCGGCCGGGACCGTCGACAGCGTCACCAGGTTCTGCGTGCCCGGCTCGATTCGTTTCAGCGTGAATTCTTCGAGCAGATAGACTTCGCTGCTGTCATGGCGCGGCGCGAACAGCGCGGTCTGATTGCGCTGACCGACGAAGCCGAGGTCGGTGAAACTGCCGCCGCGATCGGTCGAAGCGAACAGCTTGGGCCGAGGGTTTGGATTCAAGGCGGTGTGGTAGTTGCGCAGCAGGTAGACCTCGTCGGCACCGCCGCGCTCGGCAAGTCCCTGGGCCGAACCGCGGAAGAGGACCGTGAAGCCGCTGGCGGCCGTCCAGTTCTGGCCCAGATCGTCGCTGTAGTACAGGCCCGACGGCCGGTCGGAGGCAACCAGCAGGCGGTCCGGGGTGCCGGCGAGGCGCCGGAACGAGCCGCCCAGACCATTCGGGACGAATTGCACGGAATCATTCAGCGACGACCAGTCCAGCAGAGCTCGCTGCGCCTGCCACAACTGGCCGCCATGGGCGTAGACGATGATTCGGCCGAAGTTCAGCGGATCGATGTCGGCGCCGATGACCCGTCCGGCCTGATTGCCACTGCCGCGTTCGTGCCACTGGCCGCTGCTTACCGAACCCAGTCGCACCGTACGCAGCTCGGCTTCGTCGGCACCGCGCGCCATCGCCTGCCTCCGCGCCGTCAGGCGCCGCTCCTGGTCACGCGCCATCGTTGCGGCGTCGATCGCACGCCAGTCGTCGCCCGGTGCGCTGCGGTGCAGCTGTTCGATATAGGCTCGGCGCTGGCTGCCTTTGCTGTCACCGCCGTCGACCGGCTGTGGCATCGAGTTGTCCGGCGCGGAACTGCAGCCGGCGATCAATGCAGCGGCGCTCGCGAACATCATCTTCCGCACGTGCATGGCATAACCCTCCCGGCCAGCATTGCTTCGATCTGATTCCCATACTCCTACGGAAGATGCCTGTCAACCGAGGATGGAAGTCGGCTGTTGGGCTCAGGAAATCACCCGCGTGCGCAAATCCGCCTGTCCGGTGGCGAGCCTTGTCCGATCCCCCGCCGGCACCGATTCGGAATTTTCTGACCCGAAAATCGGAACCCTGCGCATGCGCACAGCGGCGGATCGGCGCATGGTCGCGGTTGCGCGGCAACGCCCGCGCAACCTCCCCCTCCGCAATCAGGAGACAGCGTCATGGCAACACAATCGGCAACACTCAAGGACAAGGATGGTCCGTCGATCGCAATCAGCACCCGTGGTCACAGCGTCCGCATCACCGCGCCGCGCGAGATCATGTACGACCTCAAGCTGGTCCGCAGGATCGAGGATCTCGTGCTCGGTCGGCTCGGGCATCCGCAGTGCTACTCCGGTTTCGACCTGAGCTGGCGCATGCGCGACGTGATCAACCCGGCTCAGTTCATGCGCTGAGCCAGGGATCTGGGTGCCAGGGACGGCACCTGCCGAGAACCCCGATGAACTCACTGAGTGCGTTGCCCGAGCTGGGCGTCGGTGTCGTGTACATGGCCGGCCTGCACGATTGGCTGCTTGCGGCCGGCGATCTGCTGGCGCAGATCGAGGTCGAACCGCAGTCGCACTGGCTGCAGGCCAGCCACGCGGCCGGTGGCAAGCTGCGGCCGGATCCGGAAGCCTTTGACGCGATCCTGGCGCTCGGCAAGCCGTGTCTGCTGCACAGCGTAGGCTGCCCGATCGGCGCCAGCGACAGCGGCCTGCGTCGGCAGCGTCGGGCATTGGCCGACAGCGTCGCCCGGCTCGATCCACCCTGGGTGTCCGAGCACTTGAGCTTTCTGCGTTTCGCCGGCGCCCACGTCGAAGGCGACGCCGGCTTCCTGCTGCCGCCGCTGCAGACCACCGGCAGCGTGCGCCTGGCAGCCGGCAATCTGCGTCGTCTTGCGGCCCTGGTCGAGCGGCCGGTGGCGTTCGAAACCGGCGTCAACTATCTGCAACCCTGGCCCGGCGAACTGAGCGATGGCGAGTTCTTTGCTGCGGTTGCCGAGCAGGCCGATTGCGGCATCCTGCTTGACCTGCACAACCTCTATGCCAACGAACGCAACGGTCGGCAGCCGGTTGCTGAAGTGCTCGCGGCATTGCCGCTGGAGCGCATCATCGAAGTGCATATGGCCGGCGGCGAGGCCTATCAGAGCTACTGGCTGGATGCCCACGTCGGCCTGTGTCAGCCGGAGTTGATGGTGCTCGCCGCAGATCTGCTGCCGCGGCTGCCGAACCTGAAAGCGTTGACCTTCGAGATGATGGACACGAGCCTGCTCGATGGCCGCCTGAGCCAAAACGAATTTCTCGCCCACCTGCGCCAGCTCGACGGCCTTTGGCGCATGCGCGGCCGTGCCGTCGGCACTGCTCCGGCAAGCCGCCGAAAGACGCCGCGGTCACCGCCGCATCTGCCCGGGCCGGTACAGTGGGAACGCATCCTGGCCGGCTGCGTGCTGGGAGATCCGGCAACCGATGCCTGCTCCCTGCGTCTGGCCGGTGATCCCGGTACCCGGGTGCTGCGCGAGCTGGCCGAAGCGGCACGTGCCGGAACCCTGACCCAGGTGCTTGGCTTGAGCCTGCGTCTGCTCGAGATCGCCATGGGCCATGCCGCCCTGGTCGAGCTGCTGTCGACCTACTGGCAAGGCCGGCCGCCATTGCCGTACGCCACCGATGAGGCCACCCGATTCGCGGCCTGGGTCGCCGCCAGCGGCCTGCGGATTCCGGCGCTCGATGATGTGCTCGGTTTTGAACTGGCCTGCGCTCGGACGATGACCGATCGTCGGCCGCAGCGAGCATGCTGGCGCCACCACCCCGATCGTGTGCTTGAAGCACTCTACGCCGGCCGCCTTCCGGATGCGCCCTTGCTGGCCGAGCCGCTGGAATTGCTGGTCCATACCGACAGCAGGCACTGAGCCGGTGCGCGGCGATCACGGCGCCGGAACCCCGGGCCTGCCCTGATTGTCGATTGCGTGCGCCGGCAATCGACCACGGTCGGCGCAGGTACGTTCCCGGCCGATCCGATCGCGGGCGCTTGCTGACCCTCGCCGATCCCCGCCGCCGCCCAGGCTCCGATACGATGCGGCACCGTGTCGCCGCTACACAGGACAGCATGTGCAACCGATCATTCGCATCCAAGGCTTGAACAAGACCTACGATTCCGGCTTCGTCGCGCTCCAGAACGTCGATCTCGATATCCGGCCGGGCGAGATTCTGGCCCTGCTCGGCCCGAACGGCGCCGGCAAGACGACCCTGATCAGCATCGTCTGCGGCATCGTCCGCGCCAGCGCCGGCAGCGTCACCGTCGATGGCCACGACATCGTCAGCGGCTATCGCGCCGCGCGCAGCAAGATCGGGCTGGTGCCGCAGGAACTGTCGACCGATGCCTTCGAGTCGGTCTGGGCCACGGTCAGTTTCAGTCGCGGCCTGTTCGGCAAACCGGCCAACCCTGCCCACATCGAGAAGGTGCTGCGCGACCTGTCGCTATGGGACAAGCGGCACGCCAAGATCATGACCCTGTCCGGAGGCATGAAGCGGCGCGTGCTGATCGCCAAGGCCCTGGCGCACGAGCCGGAGATCCTGTTCCTGGACGAGCCTACGGCCGGTGTCGACGTCGAGTTGCGTCACGATATGTGGCAGATGGTCCGGGGGCTGCGCGAGCGCGGCGTCACCATCATTCTGACCACGCACTATATCGAGGAGGCCGAGGAGATGGCCGACCGCATCGGCGTCATGCGCAAGGGAGAACTGATCCTGGTCGAGGACAAGACCACGCTGATGCGCAAGCTCGGCCGCAAGCAGCTGACCTTGAGTCTGCCCGAACCGCTGGCGGCGATACCTCCCGACTTGGCCGATCTGACGCTGGAGCTGTCCGAGGACGGTCTCAGCCTGGTCTACAGCTTCGACAGCCAGGCCGACGGTGGCGACATTGCCAACCTGCTGCGACGTCTCGGCGGGCACGGCGTCGAGTTCAAGGACCTGCACACCAGCGAAAGTTCGCTGGAAGACATCTTCGTCAGCCTGGTGCGGGAGGAGGCGGCATGAACCTGTATGCGATCCGTGCCATCTACCGCTTCGAAATGGCCCGCACCTTTCGCACCCTGATGCAGTCGATCGCGTCGCCGGTGCTCACCACGTCGCTGTACTTCATCGTCTTCGGCGCAGCGATCGGTTCGCGCATGGGCGAGATCGACGGCGTCAGCTATGGCGCCTTCATCATCCCCGGCCTGATCATGCTGTCGCTGCTTGGCGAGAGCGTCTCCAATGCCTCATTCGGCATCTATCTGCCGAAGTGGTCGGGCACGATCTACGAGCTGCTGTCGGCACCGGTGTCCTGGGTCGAGGTGGTGATCGGCTACGTTGGCGCCGCGGCGACAAAATCGGTGATGCTCGGCATTCTGATCCTGCTGACCGCGCGCCTGTTCGTTCCGTACGAGATCGCGCATCCGGTATGGATGGCCGCGTTCCTGATCCTGACCGCAGTCAGCTTCAGCCTGTTCGGTTTCATACTCGGTCTCTGGGCCGACGGCTTCGAGAAGCTCCAGGTCGTGCCGCTGATGGTGGTGACGCCGCTGACGTTTCTGGGCGGGGCGTTCTATTCGATCAGCATGCTGCCGCCGGTCTGGCAGACGATCACCCTGTTCAATCCGGTGGTCTACCTGATCAGCGGCTTCCGATGGAGCTTCTATGGCGTCTCCGACGTCAACGTCGGCATCAGCCTGGGCGCGATCGTCGGCTTCCTGCTGCTGTGTCTGGCCATCGTCTGGTGGATCTTCCGCACCGGTTACCGGCTGCGTAGTTAGCCCGCATTTCTCACACCGCTCCTACTGCGGCCGCCGATCCACCTGCCCTGGCGCGGCGTGCTCGCTCCAGCCGACTTGACGGAGCGTTGGCTACGCCGGCGCCGTCTTCCACTGCGCGCGCCGCACCAGGACAGGCGTCTCGACGCCCTCGCGACGGATCGGTGTGAGAAATGCGGGCCAGACGCACCGGTGGCCGCTGCCGGATTCAGTTGACACAGATTAGTTTGTAACGCAGACTTATCTGCGTCTACAGGAGATCTGTCATGTCATCGCATGCAATACAGTTGGACCGGCTTGCCGAGCTGTCCGCACGCTATGCCCGCTATTCACGCAGCGCCGGCGGTCTGAGTACGGTCTTCGGCGGCGCCTTGATGTTCGCGGTCTTCACCGTCGCCGCCTTCGTCGAACTTGCGCCGGCCTCCCGAATCGCCCTGGCACTGGCCCCGCTGCTGTGGCTGGCGGTCAAGGAAGGATTGCGCCGGTGCTACTACCAGCGCGCTGGAATGGCCATGCAGAAGCCCAGTCCAAGCGAGCGTCGCCAGCACTTCTGGTGGACGATCTATCTGGCAGTGATCTCGGCGGTGGTTGCGGTCACGCTGATCTATCGGGTTGTCAGCCAGGGCGATGGTTTGCCGCTGGCAAAGATCGGCTACCTGGTCATGGTCGTGGCCATGCCCTTGGTCGCCTGGCGCTGGTTCTGGTCGGCCAGCGACTTCATTGTCGGCGTGCTGCTGTTCTGCCAGGCGGCGGTGGTCCTTGGCGGTAGCCAGTACCCGCCGCTGTGGCTGTTGTATGTCGGCCTCTGCACGGTGCTTGTAGTCGGCGCCGGCTGGCGCGAGCACCTGGACTATCTGCGCCTGCGCCGGGATCTCGACGGTGAGGCCGGGGCGTCATGAGAGGCTCTCCGGATCCTGCGCTTACCGGGGTGCTGGAGCTTGATCGGCTGGTCCACGAGCCGGCACGCCTGCTGATTCTGACCGTGCTCAGCCAGGTCGAGCGGGTCGATTTCAGTTTCGTCGAGCTGGCCACGGGCCTGACCAAGGGCAATCTGTCCAGCCATCTCGCCAAGCTCGAGGCCGGCGGTCTGGTGCGGATCGACAAACGGTTCAAGGGCAAGCGGCCACAGACACTGCTGGCGATCACGACCGCGGGCGGCAGCGCGCTGGCCTCGTATCGCGAGCAGTTGGCGCAGTTCATGGCGGCGGCTGCCGTTGCAACCAAGGAGACATGAAGATGATGACAGAGCGAACAGCCGCTTCCTGGTGTCGCCCGATGCTGGCGGCCATATTGGCGCTGGCCGTCGTGTTCGGCGTTGGTGCCGAAGATGACTGGAACCCGGATGAACAAGAGGCGCTACGCCAGGGGCGGGAGATCGCGGCCCTGGCCCTCGGCGAGGATGCCGCAACGCTGTGGCCGCGGCTCGGCACGCAGTTGCAAGGCTTGGTCGGCGCGGCCGAAGGGCTGGAACGGATCTCGGCGCAGATCCGCGCCGAGCTCGGCCCCGAGCAGACCGTGCTCGACGAACAGATCAAGGTGAGCGGCAACGGTTTCTACTATCGACGCGTTGCCCGGCATGCGGCCAATCAGCCTCCGCTCGCAGTCGAGATCCAAGTGGTCGACGACCGCATCGAGGGGCTGCGCTTCGCGCCCGCGCCGGACGCCGAGACCGCGTCGCCGCCGGCAGCGGAAACGGGTCCCGGTGAACTTCCGGACAGCGCCTGGATCCGGGCGCGGATCGATGCGGAAATCGCCGGAGCGGCGGGATTTCCGTCGATCATTGTCGGCGTGCTCGATACCAACGGCCGGCGCTTCATCGCCGCTGGCGATGCCGGGGATGGTCGTCCGCCGGATCCGGACACGGTGTTCGAGGCAGGTTCGATCACCAAGGGACTGACCGGCCTGCTGCTGGCGCAGATGATTGCCGCCGGCGATGTTCGTGCCGACCAGACCATCGGCAGCCTGTTTCCTGACGACGTCTCACTCTCGCCCGTGCTGGCCTCAATCACGCTGGAGGAACTGGCGAGCCATCAGTCCGGCCTGCCACGCCTGTCCGCAGGCGCTGCGATGACCTCACGCCTGCACAGCGACGACCCCTACGCGGGCAGCACGCTGGCGGAAGTTTTAGCCGACACCGCCGCCGTTGCCGATACTGACATCGAGTCCGGTCGCGGCCGCTATGGCTATTCGAATCTGGGGAGCGCCCTGCTCGGCCAGTTACTCTCTCGGGCCGCCGGCCGCCCCTATGAGCAGCTGGTGGTGGAACGAGTCTTCGAGACCTTGGCCTTGGGTCCGGCGACGTTCGGTGCGGATGACGTGCAGGGTCGAGCCGCGGTCGGGACCAGCAAGGGACAAACTGCGAAGTCGTGGCGGCTCGACGCCTACGCTCCGGCCGGGGCGTGGCGGAGCAGTGCCGCACAGTTGCTGGATCTGGCCGAACGCCTGCTTGCAGCCGAACCGGCCTGGGTCGGCGAGGCCTTGCAGCGTCGAAGCGGGGGTGCCGAGCGGGACGTCGGGCTGGCCTGGCACCACGGCCGTGTCGGCAGTCGCGACATCCTCTGGCACAACGGCGCGACCGCCGGTTTTGCCAGCATTCTGGCCATCGTTCCGAATGAAGGCCTCGCGGTGGTTGTGCTGGCCAATGGTTCCGGCAGCGTCGATGCGCTGGCCACCGCAGTGCTTGCATCCGCCAACTGAGCGATCCGATCCCGGCCCGCCGCAGCGGCCAACCCCGCGTCGGCCGAGCAACTTCCGCATTCAGCCGATTCCGGCAAGTCGACACGTCTCCGTTTGCCAGTGGGAACGAAGCCAGCGTCGCTCTACAGAAAGCTCGCAAGGCATTGCTTGCCATTGTAGAGTCGAGCTTGCTCGACTTGCGGCCGCCAGGCCGCTGTCACACCCTGCGCTCGCGCAAGCTCAGCCGTTGACGGCCGCACGCGACCGCATGTGCTGCACCGACGCGGCGATCAGCTCGCGCAGCACCTCGAGATCGACGTCGGCGAGTTTCTTGATGTACAGGCACGACTTGCCGGTCGTGAACTTGCCGAGCGACTTCATCAGCGCCTCGTAGCGCGCGAAACCGGGCATGATGTACAGCACCAGGGCGGTCTTGCGCGGCGAGAACCCGACCAGCGGCCAGTCGCCTTCGCGTCCGCTCTCGTACCGGTAGCGCTGGCTGCCGTAGCCGACGATCGACGGCCCCCACAACACAGGCTTCTCGCCGCTGGCCTCGCGCATCATCTTGTCGATGATCTTCGCGTCGCGACGTCGGCCTTCATGCTCGACCGCGTTGAGAAAGGCGGCGACGCTGGCCTTGGTCTGCTGGGTCTTGTTCTCGGTCATGGCGGACTCCGGCGAGGGCACCAGAATAGTGCGATGACAGCGCCGCCGCCACGCCGGCAGTAGCCGAAAATCTCGACCGATGTCCGCCCAGTCCAATCGCGAAATTCAATCGCCATGCACGCGTCGCGAATCGACGGGTGCATGCGCTCGCTCACGCAGGCCGTAGTCGCGAATGACGTCGGCGACGCGGAGCCGGTAATCGGCGAAGATCGTCTGCCGACCGGCAGTCTGGATCCGGGACGAACGGGTAGCGGTCAGGCAGCCAGATGCAGTTCCGGCCGCAGGCCGGCGCGTGCGGCCAAACGGACCAGGAGATCCAGGCTGAAGTTGCTGATCTTGCCGCGCTTGATGTCGCTGATGCGCGCCTGGGTTACACCTAGCGCCTTGGCGGCCGTGATCTGGGTCATGCCGCTGTTTTTCAGCCAGAGCTCCAGGCCGCGCAACAGCTCGGCACGCATTTTCAGCTCGGCGCCTTCTTCCGGGCTGAACAGGGCCGGGTCGTCGAAAACGCTGCCTTCGGTCACATGGCCGATGTCTGGTGTTTGGGTCTTGCGCATGATCTGTTACTCCGAAAGGGTCTTGAAGCGCTCCCGTGCCAGTCGGATGTCGTGTGTGCTGGTGCTGCGAGTCTTCTTCTGAAAGACATGCAATACATAAATGCCTTCCGGGCGCGTTGCGAGGTAGATCATACGAAACGCACCCGAGGCTTCGCGAATACGAATCTCGCGGATGCCGACCCCGATGTTGCTCATCGGCTTCCAGTCGCTGGGTTCCTCGCCACGCTGCACCTTGTCGAGTTGATACCCGCCTTCGGCCTTGACCGAAGCCGGAAACGTGTTCCAGTCGGTCTTGCTACTGGCGATCCAGAACAACCGCTTCACCGGCAAAATTATGCGCGATTCAGCATATTTTCGCAAGCCGCCGGGTTCCCGCTTCCTTTTCGATCGAGGCAAGCTTCGCTCTACAGAATCCTCGCGTGGCCTCAGTCACCATGCACGCGTCGCGAATCGACGGGTGCATGCGCTCGATCGTGCAGGCCGTAGTCGCGAATCACGTCGGCGACGCGAAGCCGGTAGTCGGCGAAGATCGTCTGCCGTCCGGCAGTCTGGATCCGCCGATGCGCCTCCAGGTTGCGCCATTGTTCGATCGCGGCCTCGTCACGCCAGAACGACAGCGACAGCACCTTGCCCGGTTGGCTCAGGCTTTCGAACCGTTCGATCGAAATGAAGCCGTCCAGGTCGGCCAGCAGTGGCCGCAGTGACTCGGCGGCGTCGAGATAGGCTTGCAGGCGCTCGCGATGCGGCTGTGCCTCGAACAAGACGGCGATCATGACCGGCCGCCCTGGCCGACGGCCGCGGCGACCGGCTGCAGAAAACTGCGCTGTTCGCGCAGAATGAATCGCCGCTCGCGCGCAAACTCGAAATTCGTCCGGCCTTCGGGGTCGGCCTTCAGTCGCGCCCGATAGGCCTCGTACGCGGCCAGGCTGTCGAAACCGATCACGCCCCAGGCGATCGTGTTGCTGCCTTCGTGCGGCAGAAAGTAGCCGATCAGGTCGCCACCGCAGCGCGGAATGATCCGGCCCCAGTGCTCGGCATAGTCGCGGAATGCATCGATCTGGAACGGGTCGATCTGGTAGCGGATGAAACAGGTGACGGCCATGGTGGTCCTCGTGCTCTCGACCGCAACAGGCTATCGCCTTGTTCCACTCCAATGGTTCGACTAGCATCGAACCATGACCGAGGGCCAGAACATTGCCCGGATCGCCGCCCTGATCGGCGATCCGGCCCGGGCCGGGATCCTGATCGCGCTGCTGGCGGGGCAGGCCTTGACCGCGACTGAACTGGCGGGGTACGCCGGCGTCACCAAGCAGACCGCGAGCACACACCTGGCCAAGCTCGTCGACGCGCAACTGCTTCGGGTCGAGAGCCAGGGCCGTCATCGCTATTTTCGCCTGGCCGGTTCCGATGTCGCCCAGGTGCTGGAGCGGCTGATGGGCGTGGCGCAACGCACCGGCGCGGCGCGCACTATGACCGGGCCTCGTGAACCCGCGCTGCGAAAAGCCCGCGTCTGCTACGACCATCTGGCCGGCGAACTGGCCGTGCTTGCCTTCGACAGCCTGTTGCAACGGCGTTTGCTGAATTCCGACGGCGAGGTGCTGACGCTGACCGCGCCTGGCCGCAAGTTCTTCGCGCGGATCGATATCGACATCGACACCTTGGCTCAGCAGCGCCGGACGTTGTGTCGACCCTGCCTCGACTGGAGCCTGCGCCGACCACATCTGGCCGGCGCCGTGGGCGCCCGCCTGCTGACGTACTGCATCGACAGCGGCTGGGCGCGTCGCGTCCGCAAGTCGCGCGCCGTGCTGTTCACCATCGATGGCGAGCGGCAATTCCGCGACCTGTTCAAATTCTGAAGACACCGGCCGCCAGCACCGGCACCGACGACTCGGTGCTGACGGTGCGTCATTGACGGCGCCAACCCGGCAGTCCGTCGCCGTCGGTCGTGGCTCATGACTTCGAAAGCGGCGATCGTCGCAGAACGCTTCGGTGCCCGCGGAGGCGCTGCCAGACTGCGCTTCCGACGACTCGGCTTTCGGCTCCCCCGGATGCTGGCGTTTCAGGCGCCGGGCACAAGGGCCGGCAGCCATCTCCCCCGTTTCCTGATCCCGCAGGCCAATCGATGACCATTTCGTCCAGCCCCGCGCTCTCCGCCAAACCGCCGGCCTTCGTACAGTCGCGGTCGGCAATGCAGGCGGAAGTCGCCGACATCGGCCGCGCTGCCGGCGATGATCTGGCGACCAAGATGCTGAAGACAGCGGCCGCGTCCTGGTTCACCGTCGCCGTGCTCGGTCAGCTGCTGTTCGTCGCCTATGTGGTCAGGTTCTACGGTCGCACGGCTGCTCAGGGACGATTCGACACCTGGAACGAGGTGCTGCCGCACGGCTACGTTGCCGGCGACACGTTCGGCAACCTGATCGTGATGCTGCACCTGCTGTTCGCCACCTTCGTCATCGTCGGCGGTGCCCTGCAGTTGTTGCCGGTGCTGCGCCGCGTCGCGCCGAGGTTTCATCATTGGAACGGCCGGTTCTATCTACTGTCCGCCGCGGTGCTCAGCGTCGGCGGCCTGATCATGGTCTGGACTCGCGGCGGCGCCGGGGACCAGTCGCAGCACATTGCGATCAGCCTCAATGCTGTGCTGATCCTGGCCTTCGGCGCGATGGCGCTGCGTCATGCTCTGGCGCGTCGCTTCGACCAGCATCGGCGCTGGGCGCTACGTCTGTTCCTGGCCGTCAGCGGCGTCTGGTTCTTCCGAATCGGCCTGATGCTGTGGATCGTCGTCAATCAGGGTCCAGCCGGCTTCGACCCGGCGACATTCTCCGGTCCGTTTCTGACCGTTCTCGCCTTCGCACAGTACCTGCTGCCGCTCGTCGTGCTGCAACTGTACTTTCATGCCCAGGATCGAGCCGGTTCGCGCGGTCGATTCGCGATGGCCGTCGGACTTGGCGTCGGAACCCTGCTGATGGCGGCCGGGATCGCTGCCGCGACCATGCTCATGTGGCTCCCCAGGATGTAGTCCTGGAGAGCCGGCACCGCGGTCGCGGCACGAAGCGCGAAGGCAATCCGGGTCAGAGCTCGGCCGAGCGGCCGTCGGCGAACCAGGCCGGGAGCAGGGCGCGCAGTTCGGCGTCGGTCAGATTGCGCCATTGCCCGGGTTTCAGCGCGCCCAGTTTCAGGCTGTCGATGCGCACGCGGCGCAGTTGCGTGACCCGGTAGCCGAACTCGGCCGCCATAAGGCGGATCTGCCGATTCAGGCCCTGGGTGAGCACGATGCGAAAGCCGAACTTGGCGATCCGCGAAGTGCGGCACGGCCGGGTCAACTGGCCGTGAATGCGCACGCCGCGCGCCATCCCGGACAGAAACTCAGGCGTCACCGGGCGGTTGACTGCGACCAGGTATTCTTTTTCATGGCCGTTCTCGACGCGCAGAATCTCGTTGACGATATCGCCATTGCTGGTCAGCAGGATCAGGCCCTCGGAATCCTTGTCCAGGCGGCCGATCGGAAAGATCCGTTGCGGGTGGTCGACGAAGCCGACGATATTGCCCTTGACGCCGGGCTCGCTCGTGCAGGTGATTCCGACCGGCTTGTTCAGCGCGATATAGACATGGTGGCGACCGGCGCGCTTGCCGCGCAACGGCAACGGCTGGCCGTCGAGCAGCACCTCGTCCTGGTCACCGACCTCGGTGCCGATGCCGCCGGGCCGGCCATTGACCGTGATCCGGCCGGCGGCGATCAGCCGGTCGGCTTCGCGTCGGGAGCAGTAGCCGGTGCCGGCAATGTGTTTGTTCAGGCGCATCGCAATGGGTCAAGAGGTGGCGCATTTTGCCACCACCCGCACGCGCATGCGCGCGCGTCCGACCGGCAACGCAGTTCAGAGCATGCGCACGCGAAAGTTACGGCCCTTGATCTTGCCGGCCTGCAGTCCGCTCAGCGCTCGCGCGGCATGCTCACGGCGCACGGCAACGAACGAGCGGGTCGGAAAGATGTCGATCTGGCCGACCGCATCCGCCGGCAGATTCGCGGCGCCGGTCAGGGCGCCGAGAATGTCGCCGGGGCGCAGCTTGTCGGTGCGGCCGGCGTCGATGCGCAAGGTGGCCATGACCGCACCTGTGGCCTTGTTGCCGGTGCGGCCGGTCGGCGCTGTGCGCCAGGCCAGTTCGACGCCATGCTGCTGCGCCAGTTGCGTCGCGCGTTGCAGCTCGCGCGGCGCAACCAGGTTCAGCGCCAGGCCGCCGAGGCCGGCGCGTGCGGTACGGCCGACCCGATGCAGGTAGACATCCGGATCGGTCGGCAACTCGTAGTTGACGACGCAGGCCAGTGCCTTGACGTCGAGTCCGCGTGCGGCGACGTCGCTGGCGACCAGGATCGTCAGGCTGCGATTGCCGAAGCGCACCAGCACCTCGTCGCGATCGCGCTGTTCCATGTCGCCATGCAGGGCACCGGCGGCAAAGCCCTGGCGCAGCAGGTGCCCGACCAGTTCGTCGACGTCCTTGCGGGTATTGCAGAACACCACGGTGGATTCCGGCTTGTACTGCAGCAACAGGCCGGCAAGGGCGGTCGGCTTCAGGCTCGGATCGACCTCATGGAACCAGTGTTCGAGTTGTGGCCGGCTGGCTTCGTCCTCGATCCGGACTTCGGCCGGCTCGCGCAGTGCCTTGCGCGCGATCTCGCGCAGCGGCTCCGGCCAGGTGGCCGAGAACAGCAGGCTCTGGCGCTGCGCCGGCAATCGTTTGACGATGTCGGCGATCGCCTCCTCGAACCCCATGTCGAGCATGCGGTCGGCCTCGTCCAGGACCAGGGTCTTGAGCGCGCGAGCGTTCAGCGCGCCCTTGCGCAGCAGTTCCTGCACCCGGCCTGGGGTGCCGACGACGACGTGCGGTGCGTGTTCCAGCGAGGCCAGCTGCGGCCCCAGGCCGATGCCGCCGGTGAGCAGGCTGACCTTGAGATTGGCGATCGCAATCGCCATGCGCCGGATCTCCTTTGCGACCTGATCGGCGAGCTCGCGGGTCGGGCACAGTACCAGGGCCTGGGTTGCGATCCGGCCGGCGTCCAGCCGCTGCAATAAGCCGAGCGCGAACGCGGCGGTCTTGCCGCTGCCGGTCGGCGCCAGCGCGATCAGGTCGCGGCCTTCGAGGATCAGCGGCAGCGTTTGCGCCTGGATCGGCGTCGGCGTGGTGAAGCCGGCGGCTTCGATCGCCTGCTGCAATTCGGGAATCAGGGGGAGTTCGGCAAAGCGGTTCATGCGCCATGATCGCAGGTCCGGCCGTTGCCGGACAGGAGATCCGCCACCGGCGCTCGCTAGTCGATGCGGCGCAGGGTCAGTGCATAAGACTGCGCCTCGCCATGTTCGTCGCGCCAGTGCTGGGTCACCTCGACGGTGTCGTCGCCGACCCGCCGCCATGAAAACGAGCTCGGCGCCTCGATCGGTTCGAACCGGGCCAGGCCCGGACCGAGCTCGGTCGCGCGCCAGGTGAATTGCCCCCATTGCGAGATCACTTCGCCATCGAGCAGGCTCACCGTGCTGCCGTCGACCGCGGTGTCGAACGACGCATCCGCAAACCGCTGCGAACGCAGCTGGGTCGGTTGCGGGAAATCGTAGGCCTCGAAGAATGCCGAGCCGTCCGGTGTCGTGCCCGTCCAGCGACCTTCCAGAAAACGCAGTTGGGTAAATTGTTCTTCGTCGAACACCTGGGTCGCCTCCCGGGCGGATACAGAGGAAAAAACCGCGAGCAGTGTCAGGATGCAGATGCCTCGTATCACCGATTGCTCCGGCGGCTGGATGGTGCGAGGATTCTAGCGGATGGCATGGCAAACCAAGTGGCGGAGTTCCGCCAGCATCGGTGGACCATCGAACGAGGGCTGGGCTGTGACCGAAACCGTCTATCCGCTGGCCGGGGGCTGCGATTGCGGCGCGGTGCGCTATCAGATGCTCAGCGCGCCGTTGTTCGTGCATTGCTGCCATTGCCGCTGGTGCCAGCGCGAAAGCGGCGCCTCGTTCGCGCTCAATGCGATGATCGAATCCGAGCGTCTGCTGCTGACCGGCGAGCAGATGCCGGAGCAGATCGATACGCCATCGGCCAGCGGCAAGGGTCAGCAGATCGTGCGCTGCCCGCATTGCCGTCTCGCGCTCTGGAGTCACTACGCCGGTGCCGGTCCGGCCGCCGCCTTCGTCCGCGTCGGCACGCTCGACGAACCCGATCATCTGGCTCCGGACATCCACATCTTCACCGCGTCGAAGC
>CAZFUH010000050.1:0-15976 GCA_964522235.1 uncultured Rhodanobacteraceae bacterium | reverse complement strand
GATGTCTGCTGCCGCCAGGAAAAAGCCGAGCCTGAATCCCGTCGCCATTCTCGGCGGCACCCGCATCCCATTCTGTCGAAGCAACACCGCCTACAGTGACGTCGGCAACTTCGGCCTCGGGTTGAAGGCGGTCGCCGGCCTGGTTGAACGCTACCGGCTGCATGGCGAGCGCATCGGCGAACTGGCTTTCGGCGCCGTGATCAAGCACAGCCGCGATTGGAATCTGGCGCGTGAGATCGCGCTGTCCTGTGGTGTCCACCCGCACACGCCGGGCATCACCCTCCAGCGCGCGTGCGGCACCAGTCTGGATGCCGCGATCGTGGTCGCGAACAAGATCGCCACCGGCCAGATCCAGGTCGGCATCGCCGGCGGCTCGGACACCACCAGCGACGTACCGGTGGTTTTCAGCAAGCGTTTTGCCCAGCGTCTGCTCGACACCAACCGCGGCCGCAGTTTCGGCGAGCGTCTGCGCGCATGGAGGGGCTTCCGGCCTGGCGAACTGAAGCCCTCGTTCCCCGGCGTCGGCGAACCGCGCACCGGCATGAGCATGGGCCAGCATACTGAACGTATGGCCCGCGAGTGGGGTATCGGCCGTCAGGAGCAGGACCAGTTGGCCTTGGCCAGTCACCAGAAGGCAGCGGCGGCCTATGAGCGCGGTTTCTACCAGGATCTGGTGATCCCGTTCCGTGGCGTCAAGCACGACAACATTCTGCGCCCGGACACCACGCTGGAAAAGCTGGCGAGCCTGAAACCGGCGTTCGACAAGAGCTCCGGGCAGGGCACCCTGACCGCCGGCAACTCGACTGCGCTGACCGATGGCGCCAGTGCCGCGCTGCTCGCCAGCGAAGCCTGGGCCGACGCCCACGGCCTGCCGGTGCGCGCGTGGCTGCGCGACGCACGCGTCGCCGCGGTCGACTTCGTCCACGGCGAGGGACTGCTGATCGCGCCGACCTTCGCGGTCGCCGAATTGCTGACGGCACACAAGCTGACGTTGCAGGATTTCGACATCTACGAAATTCACGAGGCATTTGCTGCCCAGGTGCTGTGCACGCTGCGTGCCTGGGAGTCGGCCGAATACTGTCGCGACAAGCTCGGTCTGGACGCGCCCTTGGGCGCGATTGATCCGGAAAAGCTGAATCCGGTCGGCTCGTCGCTGGCCCTGGGGCATCCGTTTGCCGCCACCGGTACCCGTTTGCTCGCCGCCGCAGCCAAGCAGCTGGAGGAGCGTGGCGGCGGTCGCGCCCTGTTGTCGGTGTGCACAGCCGGCGGCATGGGCGTTGCGGCGATCATCGAGCGCTGAGTTGGGCGGTCTGCGGTTTCTCGCAGCGGATCGATCGCCCCTCTGACTGGCTGTCAAAAATCGAGATCGTGTCGAGAGGAACGACAAGCGAGTCTCGCGCTACAAGCACTCGGTTTCCCACACTCTTTTCTTGCCTGACCTGTGGAGTACAGTGAATGACGATGGCTAACAAGATGCAGGTGTCGGTCGTTGCGGCGTTTGTCCTGCTGTTGAGCGCCTGCGCGAGCACCGGTACGGCGGTGCGCGAAGCGCCACGTGCGTCGGCGCCGACGGCCGTTTCCAGCCAGCACGACAATCTCAATGCCGTTGTATGGATGCAGAATTCGGCCGAGTATCATGCCCATGCGCTGAGCGTATTCGGCGCCGCCGCGTCCCTGCTCGACGCTGCCGTGGCCGATCCGAACTGGGATGCCTTGCCGCGCGCCGAGCGCGGCGGTCAGCGGTTTCAGAGCCTGCCGCCGGCGATCATCGTCGACGCCGACGAGACCGTGATCGACAACTCCGCGTACCAGGCGCGTCTGATCCGTGACGGCGAGCGCTTCGATCTGGCCACCTGGGGCGCATGGACACAAGAGCGACGCGCGAGAACCGTACCCGGCGCACTGGAGTTTCTCCGCGCCGCCGCACAGCGCGGCATTACCGTGTTTTATGTCACCAATCGAGCCGCTTCGGAAAAGCGCGCGACCTACGACAACCTGCGAGCCTTGGGCTTTCCGATGTCCGAGCCCGAGGACACCGTGCTGACCATCGATGAGGGCCAGGGCTGGACCGCGTCCAAGGGCACGCGGCGGCAATTCGTCGGTGAAAACTACCGCGTGCTGATGGTGTTCGGCGACAACCTGGGCGATTTTCTCGACGGCCATCGCGGTGTCGCGCCCGAGGCCAGGCTGGCCCTGATCGAGCCGTACGCAGGCTGGTGGGGCCGGCGCTGGTTCATGCTGGCCAATCCGAGCTACGGCACCTGGGAAAGCGCGATCATCGGCGATGCCAGTGATCCCAGCGAGGCCAAGCGGCGCGCACTGCGCGTGCGTTGATCGCCCAGCACGCTGCCATGCGCTCAGATAAGCCGATTCCGCCGCGCGAACGCCTGATCGTCGCGCTCGACGTCGCAACCGCTGCCGAGGCGCTGGACCTGGTTGACGCCCTGGGTGATTCCGCCTGCTTCTACAAGATCGGCATGGAGTTGCTGACCAGCGGCGATTTCTTCACCGTCCTGGGTCAATTGCATGGGCGGGGCCACAAGGTTTTTGTCGACCTGAAGTTCTTCGACGTCCCGGCGACGGTCGCGTCGGCCGTGCGCGGTCTGGCCCGGCATCCGGCGACGTTCTGCACGATCCACGGCAACGACGCGATGATCCGCGCTGCCGCGCAGGTCAAGGGTGCGCTCAAGCTGCTGGCGGTGACCGCCCTGACCAGTCTGGACCAGCATGATCTGGACGATCTGGGCTTCCAGTGCGATGCCCGCGCCCTGGTGCTGTCGCGGGCTCGCGCCGCGCTCGCTGCCGGCTGTGACGGCGTGGTCTCGTCCGGGCTGGAAGCGGCACTGCTGCGCGCCGAACTTGACCATCGCCTGCTCGTGGTCTGTCCCGGCATTCGACCGGTTGCGAACACCAGCGACGACCAGAAGCGCACGGTCGATGTCCGCGCGGCGTTCGAGAACGGCGCCGACTACATCGTCGTCGGTCGTCCGATTCGCGCCGCCGCCGATCCGGGTGCCGCCGCTGCCGAGATCCAGGCGACGATCGCTGCGGTGTTCGCCTGACCTGGCTGCGGTAGCGACTGATTCAGGATGCCAGGTTGAGTGTCAGCATTAAATAAATCAAAGAGTTACTGATACTTCGAAAGGTATTGCATAAGAAGTCTCGGTCAAGCTATTATGACGCCGCGCTGTTCGACGATAACGGCGCCCTGCACAACGCGATCTCCAGTACAACTTGCAGGCGGCCCCCGGGCCGCCTGTTTTTTTTGCGTGCCGGCGATCTAACCTGTACCTTGCCGCAGCCGGCTTGACATACCGGGCGGTACTGGGCGAACACTGCGGATGCGCGCGTGCCCACGCGCAGGGGGCACCGGCCGATCGACGGTTCGGTGGCACGCTACAGAGGAATTCATGACCAAGAACCTGCTCATCGTCGAGTCGCCGGCCAAGGCGAAGACCATCAACAAGTACCTCGGCAAGGACTTCACTGTCCTGGCCTCGTATGGTCATATCCGGGACCTGGTCGCGAAGGAAGGAGCGGTCGATCCGGACAAGGATTTCGCGATGCGTTACGAGGTCGATGCCGACAGCGAGAAACGGGTCGAGGCGATTGCCAAGGCCGCGGCCAAGGCTGATGCCCTGTATCTGGCGACCGACTTGGATCGCGAGGGTGAATCGATCTCCTGGCATATCGTCGAGGTGCTGAGGGATCGGGGCCTGCTCGACGGCAAGACCCTGCACCGGGTCGTGTTCTCGGAGATCACGCCGAAGGCGATCCTGGAGGCGGTCGCCAAGCCGCGTGCGATCTCGATGGACCTGGTCAATGCCCAGCAGGCTCGGCGCGCGCTCGATCACCTGGTCGGTTTCACGCTGTCGCCGCTGTTGTGGCGCAAGGTCCGGCCCCGACTCTCGGCCGGCCGAGTGCAGTCGCCGGCCCTGCGCATGATCGTTGAGCGCGAGGAGGAGATCGAGGCCTTCATCCCGCGCGAATACTGGACGGTCGCCGCCAACCTCAGTCAGGACGGGCAGCCGTTCCAGGGTCGGCTGGTCAAGCTCGACGGCAAGAAATTCGAGCAGTTCGATCTCGGCAATGGCGACGTCGCCGAGGCGGCGCGCAAGAAGCTGGTGGCCGCAGCCGCCGCCCAGGGCAGCGCGCCGGAGGCGATCGGCGTGCTCAAGGTGCTGGAAGTGCAGCGCAAGCAGCGCCAGCGCCGGCCGGCGCCGCCGTTCATTACCTCGACCCTGCAACAGGAAGCCGCGCGCAAGCTCGGCTTCACGACCAGCCGCACGATGCGCACCGCGCAAAGCCTGTACGAGGGTGTCGCGATCGGCAGCGAGGGCGTGCAGGGCCTGATCTCCTATATGCGTACCGACTCGACCAGTCTGTCCAACGACGCCCTGGCCGAACTGCGCGAGGCGATCACCCGCTACTACGGCCAGGATTTCCTGCCCGGCGCCGCCCAGGTCTATCGGACCAAGTCCAAGAATGCCCAGGAAGCGCACGAGGCGATCCGTCCGACCTCGGCACTGCGTCGGCCGGAAACGCTGCGCGGCTACCTCAATGACGAGCAGTACAAGCTCTACGAGCTGATCTGGAAGCGTACCGTTGCCTGCCAGATGAAGCCGGCGCTGATCGACACCGTCTCGGTCGAGATGGCCTGCGGCGCCGAGCACGCGTTTCGCGCCACCGGCTCGACGATTGCCGACCCCGGTTTTCTCGCCGTCTACGAAGAGGGCAAGGACAACAAGTCCGACGACGACGAGGAGGCCGGCAAGCGCCTGCCGCCGCTGCGCGAGGGCGAGATGATCCCGTGCCATGCGATCGCCGCCGACCAGCATTTCACCGAGCCGCCGCCGCGCTATTCCGAGGCTTCCCTGGTCAAGACCCTGGAGGAATACGGCATCGGCCGGCCGTCGACCTATGCCTCGATCATCCAGACCCTGCTCGGCCGCGAATACGTCTACCTGGACAGCCGCCGGTTCCGGCCGACCGATGTCGGGCGCGCCGTGGCGAAGTTTCTGTCCGGTCACTTCGACCGCTATGTCGACTACGAATTCACCGCCCGGCTCGAGGATGAGCTGGACGCGATCTCGCGTGGCGAGGAAGCCTGGAAGCCCTTGCTGGAACGGTTCTGGAAGCCGTTCAAATCACAGGTCGATGAAAAAGCCGAGACCGTCGACCGCGCCGAGGCCACGGGCGCTCGCGTGCTTGGCAGCGATCCGGCCAGTGGCCGCCAGGTCAGCGTACGCCTGGGTCGCTACGGTCCGTTCGCGCAGATCGGACAGCGCGAGGAAGAGGAGCCGCCGAAGTTCGCGTCATTGCGGCCCGGCCAGAGCATTCACACGATCGAGCTGGCCCAGGCATTGGAGCTGTTCCGGTTGCCGCGTTCCCTCGGCAATGACCCGGAGGGCACCGAGATCACGGTCGGCATTGGCCGCTTCGGTCCGTTCGTCAAGCGTGGCAGTACCTACGCCTCGCTGCGCAAGGAAGACGATCCCTACGAGATCGATCTGGCGCGTGGCCTGGAACTGCTGCGCTTGAAGGAAGAGGCGATCGCAAACCGGACCATTGCCAGCTTCGACGAAGGCCGAGTGCAGATTCTGCGCGGCCGCTTCGGCCCCTATGCCACCAATGGCGAGCTGCTCGCCAGCCTGCCCAAGGACGCGATTCCGGAAAGCTGGACCCAGGCCGATGCCGAGGCGCTGCTCGCCGAGAAGGGCAAGCCGGTGAAGAAGGGTCGTGGCGGCGCCAAGAAGGGAGCGGCGAAGAAGGCGGCCGCGAAGGCACCGGCGAAGGCGCCCGCCAAGAAGTTGGCAACGAAGAAAGCCGCCGCGAAAAAAGCGCCGGCAAAGAAGGCGGCGAAAAAATCCACGGCCAAGAAAGCCGCAGCAAAAAAGAGTCCTGCCAAGAAGGCGGCTGCGAAAAAGGCGCCGGCCCGACGCAAGGCCTCGACCTCGGATACCTGAGTCATGGTCATGCGGGCGTTCGACGCCGAGGTCCGCCGATGGCATCGGATCGTGGTCCGGGTCGAGCTGACGGCAGCGGGTGCCGCTAGCTGCACCGGTCGGGCGCTTCGCCTGCGCGACGGCCGCAGGGTAGACCGATGCTCGGAGCGCGCGCACCGCGCCATCGGACGGAATCGGCAATGACTTCGGCCACACAGACCGATGTGCAGATCGCCGCTGCCGTCGCCGCGCTGCGTCGAGGCGGCATCGTCCTGCATGCGACCGAAGCGGTCTGGGGGCTGGCCTGCGATGCCGGCAACGAGATCGCGGTCGCGGCCGTTCAAGCGCTGAAACAGCGCCCGTCGGACAAGGGCTTGATCGTCGTCGCCGACGACTTCCGTCGTGTCGAACCCTGGTTGGCAGCGGTTGCGCCCGAGGCGCTGGCCGCAGCACAGGCGACCTGGCCCGGGCCATTCACCTGGATCTTCCCGACCGCGCCGGGTTGCCCGCCATGGCTGGTTGGCGAGCGTGCCAGCCTGGCGGTGCGCATCAGCGACCATCCCCAGGTGCATGCGTTGACCGCCGCTTTCGGTGCCGCCTTGGTGTCGACCAGCGCCAATCGCGCCGGCCAGCCGCCGGTTGCCCACCTGGACGAGGTCGATCCGCAGATTCGCGCCCAGGTCGACTGCGTGCTGATCGGGGAAACCGGCGGACTGCAGCGGCCGACCTCGGTGCGCGACGTTCGCACCGGCGAATGGCTGCGGCGGTGAACCTGGAGAATCTGGCGGCCGCGCTGGACACCACGCGCGGTGCCCTTGCCCGGACCAGCGTGGCGATGTTGGCGTTGGCGTTGAAACTGAAGCCGGGCCGGATCGGCACTACAATTCAGGCCTGGTGGCCGCAACATCCGACTCGGCACGGATGTTGATCCAGGGAGGAGGGACAGCCATTCACGCGTGTGCAGATCAAAGCCTGGCAGTGCCCATGTTGTCGGGTGCGGCGAAGCGGCCGCTGCTCTGGCGCCAGGGCGAGGCCATCAGCGCGCGGCAATTCCTGAGTCAGGCGCAGGCGTTGGCGGCGAGACTTCCAGATGCGCCGAACCTGATCAATCTGTGCGAAGACCGTGGTCATTTCATGGTCGCGTTTGCCGCCGCACTGATCGCCGGTCGCTGTACCCTGCTGCCGCCGTCACGGGCGCCACGGGTCGTTGCCGAAATCGCCCAGTCGCATGGCCCGGCTGCGATTCTCGATGACCTCGACGTCGCCGCCATCGCCGTCGGCGGCAATGGTGCTTGCGTATTTCATCCACCGGTCATCGATCCGGAGCGCATCGTCGTAGTCGGTTTCACATCCGGCTCCACGGGCAGGCCGAAGGCCAACGCCAAGACCTGGCGCGCCTTCACCGCCGGCACCCGGTTGAATCGGCTGGCGTTCGAGAGCGCCGGTTCGGCGGCGATGAACGTACTTGCGACCGTGCCCTCGCAGCATATGTACGGCATGGAGACCTGCGTCCTGCTGCCCCTGCTCGCCGATGCCGCGATTGCGATCGAGCGGCCGTTGTTTCCGCTCGATCTGATCCAGGCGCTGGAACGATTGCCCAGGCCGCGGCTGCTGGTGACGACACCGGTGCATTTGCGCGCCTTTGTCACCGCCGGTCTGGATTACCCGCAGGCGGATCTGATGGTTTCCGCGACGGCACCGTTGTCGACGGAACTGGCCCAGGCCGCCGAGCGCAGCTTCCGGGCACCGCTGCTGGAAGTGTTCGGTTCGACCGAGACCTGCGTCATTGGCCACCGCCGCAGCGCCGCAGCCTCGAACTGGCAGCTGTATCCCAGCCTGCGTCTGCAGCCGGTCGCTGAAGGAACCTTGGTGCATGCACCGTACTACCAGGCGCCGGTGCTCCTGCACGACCACGTCCGTGTTCTCAAGGACGGACAATTCATCGTCGAGGGCCGTTGCCAGGACATGGTCGAGATTGCCGGCAAGCGGGCCTCGCTCGGTGACATCGCGCAACGCCTGCTGGCCATTCCCGGCGTCGAAGACGCGACGGTGATCCAGTCCAGCCAGGGCGGTTGCGGCGTTCAGCGTCTGCTCGCCTTCGTCGTCGCGCCCGGCATCGACGACGCCGGCATCCTGTCTGCACTGCGACCCTCCCTGGACCCGGCCTTCGTGCCCCGGCGTCTGGTTCGCGTCGAACGCCTACCCCGCAATGAAACCGGCAAGCTGCGCCACGCCGACCTGACGGCATTGCTCGGCACTGACTGAGGTTCGTGGCTCAATCGGCGATTTGCCGGCTGTGGTGAGCACCGGCTTGGGCAGTGTGCAGATCAGGCGTTCGCCATCGCCGGCCTCGGTCAGGGGCTCGGACGCCGAGCACGGTCGCGCGCAATAGCGCAGCAGGCGTTCCAGACGCATTGCCGTGAATGCCTACCGAGGCATCCAGCGAAAAGCCGCCGCCGTGGTCCCAGCCAGTGGCCCCCGTCGCGCCGCTTGTTCGTGGACCCAACTGAGCCACGCATTCGGCGAGGCATGCCATGGGCAGAATCAAATGAACCCCCGCATACCCCTCCTTTCGGTCGCCCTGTCCCTCGTCACCGGCACCCTCTACGCCGAAACGTTTGTCGTCACCCGTTTCGACGATCCGCAGCCGACCGTCTGCACCCAGGAAAGCTGCTCCCTGCGCGAGGCGGCCATGGCAGCCCAACAGAATGATCCGGTCGGCCCCATCGACCGCATCGAACTGGCAGCGGGCGTCTACACCCTGGTCCGCGGCCAGTTGCCGATCGGTCCCCCGGGTGTCGAAGTGATTGGCGCAGGGTCCGACCTGACCGAGATTACCTCCAACGCCATCGTGTTCGAAAACCGGTTGTTGACGCAGCGTACCTTGAGCCTGCGCGGAATGCGCATGCGCACGACAGCCGGAAGCGTGCTCTTCGTGAACGAGGGAAACCGACTGCTGCTCGACGATGTCGTCATACCAGCCGGCGGGGGCAGCGTGGGGGTCTCCGGCGGCGAAGGCTCCGAGTTTCTGGCCGAGCACAGCGAGTTGAGCGATACGCTAAGAAGTCAGCAGGACGCCGGACGTTTCACGATCCGCAACAGCCGCTTCCTGAACCTTTATCTGATCGGTGGCGGTGGCAGCGGGGTGGACGTTCTGGTGCAGCACAGCGTGCTCGATCCCAGCCTCGATCCTTCTGCCGTATTCCCCGGACGAGTCACGATTCGGGGCACCAGCCGGGTGACGTTCGAGGACACCGTGCTGGCCGACGGCGTGTATTTCACCGTGGACGAGACGGCATCGCAAATCACGCTGCGCCGAATTCTGTTCAGCAACAATCCCCAGCCCCTGCGTGGCAGCGATATGGCCAGCCTCATCATCGAAGACAGCGTGTTCCGCGACAACCCGACACGCGCGATCTACGCCGAAGGCAATTCGGACTGGCTCATCTCCGGCAGCAGTTTCATCAACAATCGGGTGGACGGCAACGCCGGTGGCGCCATCGTGGTTGAAGACAGTGCCAGGGTGCGGATCGAAAACAGCACCTTCTCGAACAACAGTTTCGCCGCGCCGGCGGCGGCTGAGGGCGCCCGCGGCGGCGCCATCGGCTTCAGGAATTCGACGGGGCTGCATCTGATACTGCGCCACGTGACCATCGTCCCCCCCGCTTTCGCGCCGGCCGGCATCGTCGGAAGCGCGATTGGTGGCATCGGCAGCGGCAACATCGACATTTCCAACAGCATCGTCCGCGGATCCTGCGGCATGAATTCCAGTGTTCTGCAAAACAACTCCGGCAATATCGAAAGCCCCTCGGACACATGCGGACTCGATCCCCAGTTCAACAGTTCAGGCGTTCCCATCGCCGCGCTCGCGCTCGGTACGCTGGGCGACTACGGTGGCGCCACACCAACCTACCTGCCAGCCGACAACAGTCTCGCCGTCGATAGCGGCAGCACCCCCCAATGCCTTGACGTCGATCAGCGCGGATTTCTGCGCCCGGCTGGCCTGCGCTGCGATGTCGGATCGGTTGAAACCGGTGCGATCAACGACCGCATCTTCGAAGATGGCTTTGAATGACCGTTCAGGGACGTTGAATCGGATCCGTTGACGCTTGTACTGATGGAGAGGATAGAGGCCGGTCGGTCATCGACTGGGTAGGTTCAAGCAGAACCTGTAGCGCGAAGCTTGCTTCGCATTGCGGCCGTGAGACCGCTGGCTCCGGATGTGGCGCTGACGCCGAGCAAGCTCGGCGCTACAAGGTTCGGTTGTCTGCGAATCTGTTGCGAGCCCTGGGGCCGCCACGGCGCTTGACCACACCAGGTGCCGGCCGTTCTCGCAAAATCAACACGTAGAGACATATGCACATGGAGAGGGGCCATGCTTCAGCCGCGCTGGACGGCGATGCCGTCGATCTCGACCATCAGGTCGGCGCGGCAGATATCGCCGTGCAGGCACAGCAGCTGTTCCGGCGGCAGGCCGGCGTCGATCAGCGCTGTGCGCATCGACACGGCGTCCTCGGCATGGCGCAGATAACCTTTCAGGCAGGCATTGGCGTACGGCAGGTGTTCGCCGAGACCGGCGGCGCGGGCCAGGCTGTCGAGGTTGAGCAGGGTCTCGGCGATCTGATCGACGGCCCGTTCATGCGCAGTCGCGTGGCCGACGACGCTGGATGTGCCCGAGATCAGCAGTTCCAGGCCGCTGTCGCCATCGATGCCCATGGCCCGCGCGAAGCTCGGCGGCACCGGCCCGTACTGACGTGGATAGCGGTAGGCACTGACCTGGCGCGGATTCTCGATCGGTCGGCCGGGTTCGCGGCCGGCGAGTGCGTAGACCACCAGCTCGGTCACGCCGTCCAGGCGGCCGATTGCGGTCGCGGCCGGAAAGCGCTCGGGCGGCACCTGGCCGATGCCGCGCGCTCGACCGATGCTGAAGCGTCGATAGCGCTCGCGGTCGCTGTCGCTGCCATCGACGCCGACATTGATGTCGGCGACGTAGTTCCAGGCGCGCAGCAGGTGCCGGTGGCCGTGCTCGGCCAGGGTGTGCATGAGCCGGGTATAGGCGACCTCGGCCGCGGTCTCGATGCCGCCGTGTTCGGCTTCGCCGATTCGCAGCGCAACCATCATGAAGCCGCCGCCGCGCGCCCAGTTGCAGTCGCCCTCGTGACCGCGTTCGACGCGATCGCGCACGCGCCAGACTTCATGCGGTGCCGGATCGGTCAGCAGCGGTGTCAGTGGCACCTGGATCAGGCGCGGATCGTCCGCAACCGGTTCAGCGCCGAACCCGATGACGGCCAGCGCCTGGTCGTCGGCGAGCAGTGCCGCCGGCTCGCCCAGGCGGTACGCAACCGCCAGGTCTGATCTGGTGTCGTGGCTCGCCAGGGGCTTCACGGCAGCCATCTCAGACGCGATCCCGGCCGGCGCCGCCGCCGACCACCCGCACGTCGCATTGCGGTGGCCGCTCCGGCGCTGAAGCAGGTGAAGTATGCTGGCTGGCTTCCATGTCCCAAGCGCTGTCCAAGATGGGCCTATGATACACTCCCGGCGCTTGGCTGTCGGCGCAGAAACTGACGGTCATGCAAGGGGTTACAGGAAAGGTCAACTCAAAGGATTGTCGTTCAGGTCATGACCCAGCACAGCGCCGCCGAGCTCGAACTCGCGCAACTCATCGTCGAATCGCTGAATCTTGAAGAGATCGAAGCGACGGCGATCGAACCCGACGCACCGCTGTTCGGCGACGGTCTGGGTCTGGATTCGATCGACGCGTTGGAGCTGGCGCTGGCGATCTCCAAGCGTTACGGCTTCCAGCTGCGTTCGGACAACCCGGACAACCGCCAGATCTTCGCGTCGCTGCGCGCGCTGTCTGCGCACATCGAGCAGCAGCGCGGCGGCTGATCGCCGGCGCCTGCCGCCATGCCCGCCCTGATTGCCAGCATTGCCTATCTTGCCCTCGCACACGCCGGCACCCTGACCGGCCGGATTGAACTGCACGCCGCGGCGATCGCCCTGCTGCTGATCCTGATTCTGGTCTCCCTGCGCGGCGTGCTCTCGGCCCAGCTGGGTCTGGCCGCCATCGTTGCCGCCTGTCTGTATTTCGCCGAGCAGCCGATGCAACTGATGCTGTACGCACCGCCGGTGCTGTTCCCGCTGTTGCTGGCGGCGCTGTTCGGGCGTTCCCTGCTGCCGGGGCGACAGCCCCTGATCGAACGCGTGGTCTGGCATATGCACGGTCAGCCCGAGCACCTGGACCAGGCGCATCGCAGCTATGCCCGTGGCGTCACCTTGTACTGGTGCCTGGTCTGCACGGCGATGGCGCTGTTGAACCTGATTCTGGCGATCTTCGCATCGCCAGCTGTGTGGTCGTGGGTCGGCAACATCGCGACCTACCTGATGCCCGGCGTGGCCCTGATCGCGGAGTATGCGTGGCGAAAGCGCGTGTTTCCGGTCCAGCAGTATCGCAACCTGTTCGACTTCCTGCTGCGGGTCATACGCCTGGGGCCGACCCTGGTCCGCGAGGTCGGCCACGACTGGCGTCGAGAGGATGACGATGCGACGCCTGCTGTTCGTCCCTGAGGTCAGCGCCTCGTGCCTGGACGGCCATTTCCCTGGCCGGCCGGTGATTCCTGGCGTCGTCCTGCTTGATGCCGCGATCGCCGCCGCCGGCCTGGATGGGCCGTTGCGCATCGAGCAGGTCAAGTTCGTTCGACCTTGCCTGCCGGGACTGGCGCTGGAGCTGGTGCTGAACGAGCGTGACGGCGGCGCAGTCGATCTGCAGATCGAAAGCGAGCAAGGGCGGATGGCCAGCGCGCGGCTGCGCCCGCTTGCGGCAGCGGAGTCGGCGCTATGAGCGCCGGCGGCCACTGGGTTCAGCGTCCAGAGGGCGGTGGCCGTTTCGCGCTGTGGTTGATCCGGACCATCGTGCTGCGGCTGGGACGGCCGGTCGGCCGGATCCTGCTGTATCCGATCACCCTGTATTTTCTGCTTCGTCGCGGTGTCGAGAGACGCGCCTCTCTGGCCTACCTGGCGCGCGTGCTGGAGCGTCGGCCGGGCCTGTTCGATGCCGCTCGTCACCTGCATTGCTTTGCTGCGACCGTGCTCGACCGACCGCTGTTGCTGACCGAACAATTGCGCCGTTTTGACGTTCGGGTGCACGGTGTCGAGCACGTTCACGCAATGATGGCGCAGGAGCGCGGGGTACTGCTTCTCGGCGCCCACCTGGGCAGCTTCGAGGCCTTGCGCGTGCTCAGTCTGCAGCGCAGCGACGCGCGCATCGCGGTCCTGCTCGAGCGCGGCCAGAACCCGGCCCTGACCGGGCTGCTGGATGAACTCAACCCCGGCCTGGCCTGTTCGGTCATTGATCTGGGCCTGCCGCCGACCGAGCTGATGCTCAAGATCAAGGAGGCGGCCGAGCAGGGTGCCCTGATCGGCATGCTTGGCGATCGTCGCCGACCGGGAGAACCGGGGCTGCCGGCCCAGTTTCTCGGTGACACCGCGCACTTCCCGGTGGCGCCGTACCTGATCGCCAAGGCCTTGGATCTTCCGGTCTGTCTGTGCTTTGGCTTGTACCGCGGTGGCCGCAGCTACGACCTGCACTTCGAGGCCTTCGCCGAACGCATGGAGCTGCCGCGCAGCCGCCGGCAGCAGGCGCTGGCAGCCTGTGTTCAGCGTTTTGCCGGCAGGCTGGAGCACTATGCCCGTCTGGCCCCGTACAACTGGTTTAATTTCTACGACTTCTGGATCGACGATGCGCCGCCTCTGCCTGCTCGCCGTACTGGTGTCGCTGCCGGTCTCGATGCCGGCACCGGCAGCCGAGCTTGACACCCTGCTCACCCGCCTGCAGCGGCCGCCGCCGGTCGACGAGCCATACCACGATGTCCGCTACCGGCGCGCCCTGGCACAGCCCCTGGTCAGTAGTGGTCATCTTCTCTGGCTTGGTGGTTTCGACTTCGAGCGTCGTGTCGATAGCCCGTACAAGGAAACCGCGCGGCTGGAGGGGCGCAGCCTGGTCGTGCGCCGCGAGCGCGGCGGTGAGCGGGTGATTCCCATTGCCCGGGCTCCCGAGCTGGAGGTGTTGTTTTCCGGCTTGGCGGCCTTGTTCGCTGGTGACGCCGCGGCGATCGCCCGCGACTTCGAGGTCGAACTCGACGGCGACGAGACCTGGCGCCTGCGTCTGCGACCCAAGGATCCGCGTCTGCGCGAGCGCGTGCGGGCATTGGACTTGCGCGGCAGCGGCGCGCGCGTGCATTGCCTGATCGTCGACCAGCCAGGCGCCGAGGTTCTGAGCGTGTTCGGCACCGGCTCCGCGCCGCAGCCAGGCGCCGACGACCTCAATACCCTGGTCGGCCGACTGTGCCCGGCACCGTGAGTGTTGCCACGCGCCTGCGCAGTCTGGCCACGCTGGCAGCGCTGTTCGGTCTCGGTGTCTGGGCGGCCCTGGGTCTGCGACTGGACAGCGACCTGACGCGCTTCATGCCGGCAGCGCACAGTGCCGACGAGCGCCTGTTGAGCGGCGAGATCGGGCGTGGGCCGGCCAGTCGATTGCTGCTGCTGGCCATTGCCGGCGACGATCCTGATGCCGTCGTTGCCGCCAGCCGCGGTCTGCGCGCCGTGCTTGCCGAGGACCCGCTGTTCGAGCGTGTATTGAACGGGGAGTTCGATCTCGGCGAGCAGCTTGCCACCCTGCTGCCGCTGCGCTACAGCCACAGCCCGGGCATGGACCATGCAGGCTTCGATGTCGAGGCCTTGACCGAGGTGTTGGCCGAGCGCCTTGCCGATCTGGGCAGTCTCGGCGGCGAGGACTTCGATCTGCTGCTTGCCCATGATCCACACCTGCTGGTCGTCGAACTGGCGCAAGCCTGGCAGCCGGCGCGTTCGCCACCGGAACGCGACGGCGTCTGGTACAGCGCCGACGGCGAGGCGCTGTTGATGGTGCAGACACAGGCCGCCGGCTTCGATCCGCAGGGACAGGCTCTGGCCCTGGCCCGGGTCCGGCAGGCATTTGCCGAACTGCCCGGCGCTGCGCCATTGCGCCTGAGCATCAGCGGTGCCGGCAGCTTCAGCGCGCGCATGAGCGAGCGCGTGCGTAGCGAGGCCACCTGGCTCGCTGCAGTTGCATCGGCCGCCCTGGTGCTGGTCCTGTTGCTGGCCTATCGGTCGCTGTTGTTCGTGTTCGCCTGTGCCTTGCCTCTGCTTGCCGCGGCAGCCGCCGGCCTGATCGCGCTGCGTCTGGGCTTCGACACCGTGCATGGCATCACCCTGGCATTTGCGTTCACCCTGATCGGCGTCGCCCAGGACTATCCGGTGCACCTGCTCAGCCACGATCACCCGGGCCGTGACGCCCGGCAATCGGCGCGGGCATTGTGGCCAGCCCTGCGTCTGGGAGTTGCCAGCACCGTGATCGCCTATCTGAGCCTGTTCTCGGCGCAGGCCGAGGGCTTGGCGCAACTGGCCGTGTTTACGATCGCCGGCCTGCTAAGCGCCGCCGCGGTGACCCGATTCGTGCTGCCGGCGCTGTTGCCACCGGCGCGACATGACGTGCTCGACCGGCCCCGGTTCGTCGCCTTCGCCGCTGCCGTGATGCGACTGCGTGCCGGCGCCTGGGCATTGACGGTGGTGGTGCTGCTGGCCGCGGCCGCCCTGGTCGTGGCCCGACAGACGCCCTGGTGGAACCACGATCTGGCCAGCCTGACTCCGTTGCCAGCCGACTGGTTGGCCGAGGACCAGCGACTGCGGGATGCCTTGGCGACGCCGGACGCCCGTCATGTTCTGGTGCTGTCGGGCAGCGATGTCGAGGCCGTGCTGGAACGCAGCGAACAGCTGCAGCCGCGCCTGGACGCATTGGTGCGCAGCGGTGTGATCGCCGATCACGGCCTGCCTTCGCGCTACCAACCGAGCCGGTCGGTGCAGGATGCGCGCCTGGCACGATTGCCGACACCACAGGTGCTGCGCGCCGATCTGGCCGATGCCGCACGAATCACCGGCTTCGATCCCGACTACTTCCAGCCCATGGTCGACGATGTGCACCTGCTGACCGGCGT
>CAZFUH010000049.1:0-16197 GCA_964522235.1 uncultured Rhodanobacteraceae bacterium | reverse complement strand
AAGCCATTGCCGTGGCAGGGGGTCGTCAAGCCGGTGTTCGGACGGCACGGAAAATTCGGCCAGCATCGGCAGGCCGCGTTCGTCTGCTTCAACCAGCCGAGCCAGATCGTGGCGTCTGGGCAGGGCATGCAGCAGCCGTCGGTGCGCCTGAAGTCTTGCCAGCAAGGCGCTCGCCTGGCTACCCTCCGCGGCCAGTTGCAGCAGTCGGATCTCACCGGTCTTGCCGTGTCGGACATGCCAGCGTTCGCCGGCCCGATCGGCACCTCGGTGCTCGTGCACGAACCAGTTCGGACGTTGCGGCATGGCGGCGCCCGGTTCCAGACGAACCAGATCCGCCTCACTTTCGATCCGATCGCAGGTGGCGTGGACAGCTAGGCGATAGCCGATGCCGTGCACGGTCAACAACAGGCGCTCACTGTCGGGGCCGAGCGCGGCACGCAGCTTCATCACCGCCTTGGCGATGGCGCCATCGGTGACCACCTGCCCGGGCCAGACCAGTTCCCGCAGGCGGCGGCGATCGACCACCTGGTCGGCATGTTCGAGCAGGCACAGCAGCAGTGTCACCAGCTTGTCTTCCAGCAGCCGGCGCCGGCCGTCGAGTACCAGCTCGCGCCGGGCCGGGTCGAACGCGAAGCGGTCAAAGCGCCATCGGGTGTGGTGGTGCGGTCGGGTCATGGTTGGCAACGCATGCTGCCTTGAAGAAGAGGGCTGGGTCGCGGTGAGGTTTGCCGATCGGTTCATTAAAGCATTGATCAATCGAGGAATAAAACAGTCATGATTTTTTCCCTACCGGGTCGATACGGGGACCGGGTCGGTCACGCAGGATCACCGGGCGTCGGGCGTCGACGCCCAGCTCGGGAGGCTCTCAGATGGATGGTTGCCGATACTTCGTGTGTGCCGCACAGCGGGCGCTGGCGGCGGCTCTGCTGATTGGGTCGCCAGCGGTGCAGGCTCAGTTCGGGACCGAGGTCTGTGTCCAGGCACATTCCGTCTCGCGCTGCATGAGCGACCCCCATCGCTCCGCGGACACGCAGACCGAGGTCGATGATCCTGCACCAGGCGATCATCGGCTGGCCATCGCGACCGCACAAAGCCGTGCTGGCCAACTGGCGGTGACGGCGTACGCGAATGGCGAAGGGCGTTTCATCCAGACTCAAAGCAGGGCGGAAGCCAGGTTCGAGGATCGACTGACCATTGCCGCGCCAGTGCCGCCAGGTACGCGCGGAACTTTCCGGGCGCGGATGAGGGTGGATGGCAGTCTGCATGCCAGTGGCTACAACTTCGCTGGCGGAACCAACACTGGCTTCGCCAGCAGCACCCTCGGATCGCGTTTGTCGATCCTGGCCGACGGCTTTCCCTCTGGTCAGCTGATGTCGGGCCGACGCTCGACCCTCGGTCCGCCGGAAGGGCAGGAGGCCGGATTTCTGGAGGCGCTGGTCCAGTTCACGTTCGGCATTCCGATTCAACTGGTCGGCGAATTGATCGTGAGCGCCGATGGTCGAGGTGGCTCACAGGTCGGTACGGCGGGGTTGGCGCACGCCGTCTACGGCAGCAGCGCCTACTGGTCGGGCATTCAAGAAGTGCGCTTGCTCGATACCGACGAGCCGGTAACCGAGTTCACCGTGACCAGCGAGTCCGGCGTCGACTACCGGGTCGATTTCGGCTTCGACCCGATCTTTCACACCGGCTTCGACTCATGAGTCTCGAAGCTTTCCCCTGTTGCTTTCGCTAAGGAAAACCCTGCATGACGTTCCGTGCCTGTTCGATCCTGATCCTTGCCATTGCCGCGGCCGCGCTTGCGGCCGGTCAGGCCTCGGCTCGCGCCCTCGTCGGCACCACCGACGACGGCAATCTGAGCATCTTCCTCTCGAACCCGTCCCTGGGATTGCCCGATCCGCAACTGGCGATCGTCAGCGGTCTGCCGGCGGGTGCGCGTCCCCATGGCAGTGCGATCGTCGATGTCAACCGCGGTCTGGTTGCCGACTTCAACAACAACCGCGTGTTCGTGATCGGTCTGAATCCGGCGCAACTGGTTGCGACGATTCCGACACCGAGCTATGGCGGTTTCGGCACCCTGGCAGTCAGCCCTGATCGCACGGTTGCACTGGCCAGCGGGTTTCTGCCGCATGTGACCGTGATTCGTGCGCCGTTCGCTGCCGGTTCGGCGCAGAACGATGTTGCGCTGCCGGCGGAGATCGCTGGTTTTGCGACCCAGAACATCGTCTTCGACGCCGCTGGTCGGGCCTATGTCCGCCATGTCCAGGGCATCAGCGTGATCGACCCGCCGTATCAGGACGTCGCGTTCACGCTGCCGATCTCGAGTCTTCGGGCCGGCGGCATCGCGGTCAGCGCCGATGGCAGTCGACTGCTTACCGGCTTTATCGTGCAGTTCGGGGACGACCCGGATGTCGCGGTATCCATTGCGCATGACCCGATCGAGCCGAGTGCGCACGATTCCGGGTTGTTCTGGGAGGATCTGGTTCGCGGCGGGGAACTGCCGGTGGCTGGCCTGGATGTTCTGGATCTTCCGCTGACGCCGGCCAGTACGGCGCAGCGCGTCGAGTTGTTCCGCTGCCTGTGTTTTCCGGCGGGTTTGGTCATCACGCCGGACAGCCAGCGTGCGCTGATGGCGCTGTTGCACAACGATGCGCTGCCCGGTGATCCGCTGGTGTTCAGTCTGCCGGCGCCATTCACCGACGCTGTGGCGTTGGAGGTTCTGCCGTTGCCTGCCGGCTTTCCGGTTGGCCAGGGCTTCGAGGACATCGGCATCAGCGTCGACGGCAGTGAGGCGATGATCGTTGGTCAGTCGGCGTCTGCGGTGCCGAATGCTCCCGCTGGCTTGCCGGCCCTGCACATCCGTGCGCCATTCACTGCCGCCGGTGCCCAGCTCAGCGCACTGAACCTGCCCGGCGGTCGCGGCGCCGGCTCGGTGCGCTATGCACCCGCCGGCACCCTGCCGCCGCCGGCGGCAGTGGCGCAACCGGTGCCGGTCGATCAGCCCTGGGCGATTGCCCTGCTGATGTTGCTGCTGGTACTGGCCGCACGCTTTGCCGTGGCGCGCAGCGCTGGCGCGCAATAGCAAGGCGGGTTCAGCGCCCGTCAGAACGAAGAGGAAGCCAATCATGAACGGATCCTGGTTGAAATACGTGTTGTCGCTCTTGCTGGTCACGCTTCTGCCCGTGGCAACGGTCCTCGCACAGTCGCCAGCCGATGGCTATCGGCCCGACATCAATGGCGGCGATGTCCTGGCGGTGGCCGTGCAGGCGGATGGAAAGGCCGTGATCGGTGGCACTTTCACCTCGATCGGTGGCGTGACGCGCAATCGCCTGGCACGCCTGAATCCCGACGGCAGCCTCGACACCGGCTTCAATCCGGATGTCGACGACGCCGTGCTGGCGGTCGCGATCCAGTCCAATGGCCGCATCCTCATCGGCGGGACCTTCAGCCAGGTCGGCGGTCAGCCGCGACCGTTTCTGGCCTGGCTGAATGCGAACGGCACACTGCGCTCGGCGCCGGCGGCGCCGAGCAACACGGTGAGTTCCATTGTTACCACCGAGTCCGGCTTCGTGATCGGCGGCAACTTTTTCAACATCGGCGGCAATCCGCGCCAGGGGCTGGCTGCCTACCTGACCTTGGGTACTCAGCCGCTGCTGGTCTCTTCGTTTCCAACCGCGAACAACAGTGTGTTCGCTTTGGCACGCGACAACGCCGGCCGAATTGTCGTTGGTGGCCTGTTTACCCAGCTTGGCGGCCAGCCGCGGGCGCGGCTGGCGCGCATCGATGCCGGTGTGCTCGATCCCAGCTTCAATCCGGGCGCCGATTCGACCGTGTCGGTGTTGGCCGTGCACGCGGATGATTCGGTCGTCGTCGGCGGCGCGTTCAATCAGCTCGCGGGTCAGCCACGGAATCGATTGGGCCGGATCCGTGCCGATGGCAGTCTTGATCCAGGTTTCGCGCCGGTGCCGGACGGCATCCTGCGCGATGCCCTCGTGCAGCCCGATGGCGGCATCGTACTCGGTGGAGAGTTCGCCCAGGTTTCGGGTGTGGAGCGCCGCCGTGTTGCGCGCCTGCATGCGGATGGCAGCGTCGACCTTGATTTCGAGATCGCAAATTCCACGGCGGCATCGTTTGCCGCGGCGCTTGCGGTGCAGCCAGACGGCAAGCTGCTGGTCGGTGGTCATTTCCCAGGCGTCGGCGGGCAGTTGCGCAACAAGGTGCTGCGTCTGTATGGCAACGGACGACTGGACAACCACTACACCGAAGGCCTCACCTCGACTGGCTTTGTCTGGGCGCTCGCGGTCGACGCCAGTGGCCGGACCCTGGTTGGCGGCAATTTCGTGGGCTACGCCGACAGCCCAAGAACCCGTTTGGCCCGACTGCTCGTCGATGGTCGTCTGGACCCTCAGTTCACGCCGAACATCGCGGCTGACAGTGGCTTTTCCCAGGTTGAGGCGATCGCCGTGCTGGAGGATGAAAGCATGGTGATCGGCGGTGGCTTCACCCAGGTCGGTGGACTGACTCGCAATCGGCTCGCACGCCTGAATGCGGCAGGTGAGCTGGTGGTCGGCTATGCGCCGAACGCCAATGACTTCGTCACGCAGATTGTTCGACAGCCGCCCCATGCGGCGGGTGCCGGCGTGCACCCGGGTGGCGTCCTGGTCGCTGGCGCGTTCACCTCGATCTCCGGTCTGGCACGCAACAAGCTGGCGCGGATCCTCGACGACGGCAGCGTTGACCCGAACTTCAATCCCAATCCGACCAATGGCGCAATCGCCGCCGAGGTGAAAGCTCTGACGCTGCAGGCCAACGGCGACATCGTGGTCGGCGGGTTCTTCAACGCCATAGCTGGTCAGACCCGGCACAGCCTGGCCCGGCTGCGCCCGACCGGTGCGATCGATCTCGGATTCGCGCCGACGGTCACCGCCGGTGACGTTCTCGCCGTGCTGGAGCTGCCGGATGGCCGCCTGCTGATCGGCGGCGATTTCGCTGCCGTCAATGGCAGCATCCTGCAGCGACTGGCACGGCTGAACGCGAACGGCAGCCTGGACAGCAGCTTCACGATCGGCGCCAACGACCGGGTGCGATCATTCCTCCTGCTGCGCGACGGTTCAGTGGTGGTGGCCGGTGACTTCACCCAGTTCGGGGGGCTGAGTCGAAACCGGGTGGCGCGTCTGCGCGCGGACGGCACGGTCGATCCAAACTTCAACCCGGATGCCAACGGCGCCACCGTCCGAAGTCTGGCGCTGCTGCCGGATGGCAAGGTTGTGATGGGCGGCAACTTCAGCGTGGTCGATGGGCTTTCGCGTTCGAAGGTTGCCCGTCTGGCGATGCCGGCAGCACTGCTGCAGTCGCTTCAGCTCGAAGCCGACAGCGGTCTGGTGCGTTGGAATGGCAGTGCCGGCTTTCCGGCGCTGTCCGGCTCCGGGCCGGGCAGCGTCGACCTCGCGCTGTCGATCGATGGCGAGAACTATCTGGACCTGGCCGGCATGCAGGCAGATGCCGAGGGTTGGTCAACGACCTTGCCAGCGGCCCTGCTGCCGCGCGGGGAACTTTTTCACCTGCGTGCCCGCGGCCGGCATCGCCAGGTCGGCGGCAACAGCAACCTGATCGACAGTGTGCGCCAGTTCTACCTGCCGATCACCGATCGAATCTTCGCCGATGGGTTCCAGTGAATGCGAAGTGATCGAATGGCTGGCTCGTTCCAATTACGGAGGCGGAGATGAATTCCTGGATGATCAAACTCGGACTTGTGGCAACGCTGCTGCTGTCGATGGTGTTGCCGGCGAGTGCGCAAAGCGTTCTGGACGGTTTCGAGCCGAACGTCAACGCGACGGTGCAGGCGGTCGCGATCCAGGCCGATGGTCGGATCCTGATCGGTGGCCATTTCACCGAGGTCGATGGGCAGCCGCGTTCACGACTCGCGCGCCTGTTGCCCGACGGGCGCCTGGACCCCAGCTTTGCGCCAGCAGTCAACAGTTCGGTCTGGGCGATTGTGGTCCAGCCGGACGGCCGGATTGTGATCGGCGGGACCTTCATCCAGGTCGGCATCTCGGCACGCAACCGGATTGCCCGCCTGCACCCGGATGGAACCGTCGATGCGAGCTTCAATCCGTCGATCGACACGGGTACCGTTGTCGCGCTGGCCCTGTATCCGGATGGTCGAATCGCTGCTGGTGGCACGTTCGCCTCGGTCCAGGGTCAGCCACGCAATCGCCTGGTCCGGTTCCTGTCGGGCGGCGCTGTCGACACCGAGTTCCCGGCGTCGGCCGCCAGTGGATCCGTGGCATCGCTCGCCCTCCAGCCTGACGGGCGTTTGCTCGTCGGAGGCCATTTTCAGTTGATCAATGGCCAGCCCCGCGATCGCCTGGTGCGCCTGCACGTTGGCGGCGCGATCGACACCAGCTTTGTTGCGCAAGCCGATGACGATGTGTCCGCACTGGCCGTGCAGCCCGATGGCCGCATTCTGGTGGGTGGGACCTTCACCAGCATCGGCGGGGTGGCCCGGACCGGCCTGGCCCGGCTTGATCGCAACGGTGTACCCGAACCGGGGTTTACGGCGTCGGCATCCGGTGTCAAGGCTCTGAGCGTGCAGCCCGACGGCGGCATCCTGGTCGGTGGTCACTTCACGACCCTGGCCGGCCAGCCGATCCTGCGATTGGGTCGTCTGCGCCACGATGGCGGCGTCGACACGTCCTTCAATCCCCAGGTGGATGGCGCCGTGCTGGCGCTCGCCGAACAAGCCGACGCCAGTCTGGTTGCGGCCGGGTCGTTCGCAACCGTCGGTGGGCAGGCGCGACAGCGACTTGCGCGCCTGTATACCGGCGGCCGGCTGGACCGCACCATGGCGACGACGGCGGATCATGAAGTCCATGCGCTGGCGGTGCAGGCGGATGACCGCATTCTGATCGGCGGGTTGTTCGATCAGGTCAATGGCGTGTCACGGCCACGCCTTGCGCGGTTGCATCCAGATGGCACCCTGGACACCAGCTTCGTGCCGGATGTGCAGACCGTTCGGGTCGAGGCGATCGCGGTCCGACGTGATGGACGCATCCTGATCGGCGGCCCGATCACCCAAGTCAATGGCGTTCCGCAACAGCGTCTCAGCCTGCTCGAAGCCAACGGCAGCCTGGCGCCCGGTTTCAGTGCCGAGATCAGCTCCCGGGTCTGGTCGATCCGCGAGCAGGTCGATGGTCGCATCGTCATTGCCGGCAACTTCACCACGGTGTCCGGACAATCCCGACCGCGGATTGCACGTCTGCTTTCCAACGGTGCATTGGATACCGGGTTTGCGCCGCAACCGAACGGAACGGTGATCTTCTCCACCAGCACACAGCAGGACGGGCGATTGCTTGTTGCCGGTTCCTACAATCAGATCGGCGGGCTGCCGCGCGCCAACATTTCGCGGCTGCTGGCCGATGGCTCAGCCGACTCGAGCTTTTCCGCCAACGTCAATGATCAGGTCTTGTTCGTCGCGGTGCAGCCCGATCAACGCATTCTGATCGGCGGCGAGTTCACCCAGGTGGATGGCGCTCCCAGACCCTACATGGCGCGCCTGAACGCGAACGGCACTCTCGACCCCAGCTTCAATGTCGACATCGGCGGCATCTCGTTCCCCTATGTCAGCGGAATTCTGGTCGACCTCAGTGGCGACATCGTGATCATGGGCCGCTTCGGTGAGGTGAATGGCCAGCCGCGGGTCGGCCTGGCCCGGCTGCACAGCGATGGCAGCCTCGACAACAGCTTTGTCGCCAATGCCAGTGTCGTTGATTCCTTGAACCAGATCGCAACCCAGCGCGATGGAAAACTGCTGGCCGCCGGCTCGTTTACCGAGCTTGGCGGGCAGCCGCGGCAACGTCTGGCGCGGATTCACACTGGGCAGGCTGCGCTGCCTTCGCTTCGCCATGAGGCGGACACGGTGCGCTGGCTGCGTGCCGGTGCCGGCATGGACATGCACTTGTCACCGACCGTGGAGCTTTCGCTCGATGGCAGCTTCTTCGCAGCCATTGCGCCGCTGCAGCGCATCGACGGTGGCTGGGCCGTGAGCGGATTCGAATTCGATGGCTTCGGTCGGTACTGGCTGCGCGTGCGTGCTCCGATTGATGCTGGCGGCGGATTCGATGGTTCAGGCACCGGCTGGATCGAATCGGTGCGCCTGTTCCACCGCGACGAGCACATTTTTGTCGATGGCTTCCAGTGACGCTGGCGTTCCGGTTCGGTGCAAGCAAGGGAGAGAAACGATGATTCGAATCCTGCTCATCATGACCTGGCTTGTGGTGGCCTTCAGCGCCCATTTCCACCGCAGCGACCGGATTCACCGCAACGGCTTTGGATGAGTGTCCAATACTGGGGTCAGGTTCACCTCCTGAGTCTCGCGGCCGTGGGTCGTTTCGATTACCTGCTGAGCGAGTCCACCGGTATCTCCGAGCCGATGCCGGTTGCAGCCTCCTTCGCAGCGCGCGACGAGGACGGGTTCTCGCTGTCTGACATCGCCCGGCTCGACACCATGGTCACCGTTCCGTCATCTTCGGGAGGGCGGTTTCAGGTCTCGCCAGTCTCTTGAGGTAAGGAATCTGGCTCGTTTTGGCGGTTTTGGTGCAAACTGTCATACAACTGTCATAAATGAGCAACATTCTCCGCAGCGCCGATCCGGCATTCGCACCATTACCCAGACCGCTCTACGGAGAGTTTCATGACGAAGAAGCTTGTCGCCGCCTTCGTGGCATCGGCGCTCATTGCCCCGCTGGCCGCGTTGGCCGAATCGACCCGGTCCGTCAGCCTCTACGGCCGTGCCCATGCAACCTTGGATTGGCTGGACGACGGTGCCGACGACGGTCTGAATGCCAACAGCAATTCCAGTCGCCTCGGATTTCGCGCCAGCCATGATCTCAACGATGACCTGAAGGCGATCATGCAGGTCGAGCAGGAAATCCGCAGGGATCGGGGCGACGGCCACTTTGCCTTTCGTGACAGCTTCCTCGGCCTGCAAGGCGGGTTCGGCATGGTCCGCCTCGGCTTCTTCGACACCCCGCTGAAGGCTGTTCGCAGCAACACCGATTTCTTCGGCGACCAGATCGGTGATGCCCGCAACCTGACCCGTCTGCGCGATGGCTACAGCGGCGGCGATCTCGACTTTGATACCCGTTTCCGCAACGGCATCCAGTACCGCACACCCAGCTACCGCGGCTGGACCGTGGATCTGCACTACTCGACCAACACCGATACCGGGCACAACCTCGACGGCCAGAACAGAGCGATCAGCACTTCGGTCAGCTATGGCCAAGGGCCGTGGTACCTCGCCGCTGCCTACGAGCGCAAGCAAGCCAGCGGTTCCAGTGCACTGCGGCTGGGCGCCAAGTACACGCGCGGCGCGCTCAGCATCGCTGGACTTGCGCAGATTGCCACGGTCAAGGGATCCACCCTGGTCGACGACCAGGACGTCAAGGTGTTCGGCATCGGCGCCAGCTACAAGCTCGGCAAAAAGACCACCCTGAAGGGCCAGTTCTACACGCTCAATGCCGATGGCAGGGAGCGTGACGCCAATATGATCGTGCTTGGCGTGGACTACCAGATTGCCCGGCCATTCCGCCTGCTGTTTGCCTATGCCGGCACCAGCAATGACGACAATGTGCGCTATGGCATGTCGCGCGGTGGTCATGGCGGCCAACAGCGGGCGGCAGCCCCCGGCCTGGACCCAAGCGGGTTGTCGGTAGGCTTCCGCTACGATTTCTGACCTCACCGACATCAGCCGCCGGTTCAGTTCCTGACGGATCGTTCTCAGCGGATGGTCACGCCAGCCGGGCGCAAGGCCGGGCCGCGTTCCGTATCCGCAACGCTCGCTACGAATTGTCATAAATCTGTAACCCTCGACCGCCAAAATGCAGCGTATTCGGCGCCCCGGGGATACATCGGACAAGTCGATACCTGACCAACGGGTCGCTCGACTCCATCACACGCCGTACAGAAAGGATCTACACCGGAAATGACCACCCAGATCAAGTTCCTCGCTGTCGCGATCGCCCTGGCAGGCGCCGCCGCGGCCGGCGGTGTTGCCGCACAGACCGCAGTCGACCCGGCCCTGTCCTCGTACGAGCCGGTCAGTGGCGTGTCCGGCAACCTCAAGTCGATCGGTTCGGATTCCCTGAACAACCTGATGGCGCTTTGGGCCGAAGGATTTAGTCGCGCCTACCCGAACGTGCGCATCGAAATCGAAGGCAAGGGTTCGGGTACCGCCCCGCCGGCGCTGATCCAGGGCACTGCCCAGTTCGGCCCGATGTCGCGGCCGATGAAGTCGGCCGAGATTCAGGAGTTCGAGCGCAAGTACGGTTACCAGCCGACCGCCATTCGCGGCGCCCTCGATGCGCTGGCCGTGTACGTGCACAAGGACAACCCGGTCCAGTGCCTGTCACTACAGCAGGTGGACGCCATCTTCTCCAAGACCCGCAACGGCGGCCACGTCAAGAACCTGCAGACCTGGGGTGACGTCGGCCTGACCGGCGCCTGGGCTTCGCGACCGATCTCCATCTACGGTCGCAACTCGGCCTCGGGTACCTACGGCTACTTCAAGGAGGTGGCGCTGTTCGACGGCGACTTCAAGGACGAAGTCAAGGAACAGCCGGGCAGTTCGACCGTGGTGCAGGGCGTTGGCGCCGACATCGCCGGCATCGGTTACTCAGGCGTCGGCTACCGCACCGCCGACGTGCGCCCGGTGCCGCTGAAGGCGACTGAGGACGACGAGTGCTTCGAGGCCGTCGCGGACAACGCAGCTTCGGGCGACTACCCGATCGCGCGCTTCCTCTACATCTACGTGAACAAGAATCCGAACGAGGCCCTGGACCCGGTCCGCGCCGAATTCATCCGCTTCGTCTACTCCAAGGAAGGGCAGGAGGCCACTGTCCGTGACGGCTATTTCCCGGTCAACAAGCGCGTGGCCGACGCCGACCTGAAGATCTTCGGCCTGCAGTAAGCAGGTTCGCAGCACTGGCAACAACCCCGACAGGGGGTGGCGTGCCACCCCCTGTCTTTTTGCGTCCCGGCCTCACGTGGGTTTGAAGCAAGTCAAGGCAAGGCTCAGCGATGGACACTCCTTCAACTACGCCGGTCCCGCCCTCTGAGGGATACGGCGGGCGCGTCAGCAAACGGGACAAGAAGACCAAGCGCTCGGTGCTTCTGAGCGACCGCGTGGCTGGCATCACGATCCGGGCCGGTGGCCTGCTGGTGATCCTGGCCGTGATCGGGATCGTGGTCTTTCTGGTGAAGGTGGCGGCGCCTCTGGCGGGTGGGGGCAAGGATATCTCGCAGTCGCTGGTTGAACTGGCAGCCAAGCGCACGGCCTGGATCAACGCCGATGAATATCGGACCATCGGCGTGCGCATCGCCGCCGACGGTGCCGTCAGTGCGTTCCACCTGGCAAGCGGCCAGCCGGTGGCCAGCATGAGCCTCGACTTCGATGGCGCCACGGCGATCAGCACCGGTGCCGTACTGCGGCGCGATGAGGTCGTGTTCGGTTTCGAGGATGGCACGGTGCGGTTTGGCCGGGTCGGTTTCGACATCAGCGTGGTGACCCAGGCTTCCGTACCGGTCACCGGCGTGCGCCAGCTGAGTGACGCCGACGTTGTGTCCATCGATGGTGTGGTGTTCAGCAAGTTGCGCGAGAACCAGTACCGTCGGATCGAACTGGTCGCGGAAGTCGGCGAACCCGAGCAGATCTCCGAGTTCCCAATCGTTGCCGCCGACTACCGTGTCGGCGGAACGGTGGAGCGTCCCACGCGCTCGTTCGTGACCGTCGACGGCGCCGGCGTTGGTCGGCTCAGCCGCGCCGAGACCCAGCGCAACCTGATGACCGACGAGGAGACCGTGCGCGTGCGCACGGCGATCCTGCCGGCCCTGCCTGAAGGCACCGTGGTGAGCCGGCTGGCCATGACCAGCCAGGCCGACGTGGTCTACATCGCATCGGCCGACGGCACCATCCATCGCTTCGACACCCGCAACTTCAACAACCCATCCTTGGCCGAGGCGCGCCGTGTGCTGCCCGAGGGTGTCGACGTGACCTCGATGGCCTTTCTCAACGGCGAGCTGGCGCTGGTGATCGGCGGCGAGGATGGCACTGTCGATGTGTACTTCCGGCTGCAGCGCGAGGGCGCCCAGACCAGCGACGGATTTGAGATGGTGCGCTCACGCGTGCACGAACCGCACGGCGCTGCAGTGATCGACATCGACGCCAGCCAGCGCAGCAAGAGCCTGGTCACCCTTGCCGCCGATGGTCAGATGTGGGTGCGGCACTCGACGGCTGATCGTGTTCTGGCCCGGTTCGACCGGCGCGGCGACGTCGGAGGCGACGCCCAGCTGATGATGTTCCCGCATTCAAACGGCGCGATGGTGATCGCCGACAGCGGCCAGGTGGATCTGTTCGGCTTCTATTTCCCGCACCCGGCCACCACCCTCAGGACCATCTTCAGCAAGATCTGGTACGAGGGCTATCCCGAGCCGACCCTGACCTGGCAGTCGTCCTCGGGCACCGATGTGTTCGAGCCCAAGTATTCCCTGATGCCGCTGGTGTTCGGAACCATCAAGGCCACCCTCTACGCCTTGCTGTTTGCGATGCCGCTGGCGCTGATGGCCGCGATCTATACCTCGGAGTTCGTTCATCGGCGCATCCGAGCCGGCATCAAGCCGATGATGGAAATGATGGAGTCATTGCCGACCGTGGTGCTCGGTTTCGTCGGTGCGCTGATCCTGGCGCCGTTCGTTGAAACCTGGATCGCCGCCGTGCTGCTGGCGTTCATCGCCCTGCCAATGGGACTGATGGCGGCGGCCTTCGGCTGGCAACTGCTGCCGACGCACCTGGCGCTGAGGCTGGAGGGCTGGCCGAAGCTGGTGATCATGTTCACGGTGATCTCGCTGTCGCTATGGCTGGCCTACCGTGCCGGGCCGCTGTTCGAGGTCGGCCTGTTCTACGGCGACTTCAAGGCCTGGACCAATGGCGACGTCGGCACCGGTCGCCCATTCCTGTTCCTGATCCTGTACCCACTGTGTTTCTTCCTGCTGGCCTACGGTTTCGGTCGCGGGTTCGGTCATCACTATCGGGAATACCTGCGGGCGCGCGACAAGCGTGGCGCGGCGATGGCCGATCTGCTGCGCTGGCTGGCGATGCTGCTGGCGGCGGGCGTGCTCAGCTTGCTGATCGCAACCGTGCTGACCGCAATCGGCTACGACCCGCGTGGCGGCCTGGTCGACACCTACTCGCAACGCAACGCGCTGGTGGTCGGCTTTGTCATGGGCTTCGCGATCATTCCCAACATCTACACGCTGGCCGAGGATGCGATGAACTCGGTGCCGGCGCACCTGCGAGCTGCCTCGCTGGCGACCGGTGCCACACCCTGGCAGACGGCGAAATGGGTAATCATCCCGACCGCCATGTCCGGCATCTTCGCGGCCGCGATGATCGGCATGGGACGTGCTGTCGGCGAGACCATGATCGTGCTGATGGCCGCCGGCAATACACCTGTTCTCGACTGGAATATTTTCTCCGGCATGCGCACGCTGTCGGCGAACATCGCCGTCGAGCTACCCGAAGCGGTGAAGGACGGTTCGCTGTACCGGATGCTGTTCTTTGCTGCCCTCGTCCTGTTCGCGATGACCTTCGCCATCAATACCGTCGCCGAGATCATCCGCCAGCGCTTTCGCAAGCGCGCCTTCCAGCTCTGACCGGCCGCCGCAATGACCGACAAGCCATCTCCTGAGAACGATACCCCCGTGGTAGGCCCGGCTCCGGCAGGCGTCCGGATCGTCGTGCCGAGCGCCAAGGGCGGGCGTGGCGTGCGCAAGTACAGCGCCGACATTTCCGCCGTCGGCGAACCGGGCCTGTGGGCGCTGGGTGGCGCCCTGGTGTTCGCGCTGATGCTGGTGGTGGCCTTCCTGCTGATGATCTTCTGGAACGGCGTCACCACCTTCTGGCCCAAGCCCTTGGAGCTGGTGACCACCACGCAGGGCACGCTGGTCGCTGGCGAACCGTTCCGCCACGACCGCTACCGCCCGAGCGAAGACCTGCTGGCCGGACTCGACGAGGTGCGCCGCACAGCTGTCGCCAATGATCTCGGACTGGTTGATCGCACCCTGTACCGGGTCGGCAACTTCGACCTGTATGGCGAGGACTTTCGCTGGGTGTCGGAGTTCGAGGTGGAATCGATCGCCACACCGGAGGATTTCTACTACTTCGAGCGTCAGGAGTGGGGGCCGTTCGTGGGTCGGATCGAGTCGCTGATCCTCGACGGCCAGCCGGTGCAGGGCTTCGATCATGATGCTGTGCGCAGGGCTCAGCGCGAGGCTCGCGAACGCTTCAATCAGATTCGTCGGCTCGAGAAAAAGGATATCGGCGAGATCAACTATCGGATCGAGCAGGAACGGCTGGCGCTGCGCCGGGTACAGTTGCGCCACGGTCCGGACAGCGCCGAGTACGCCGCCGCAGCGGCCGAGCGACAGCCGCGCGTCGACGCCATGCAGCGCGAGTTTGCCGCGATCCAGCAGCAGGTTGCCGACATCCGTGCGCTCGATTCTCGCTACCGGATCGTGCTGTCCGAGGTCGAAGGCCGGACCAAGGAAACGCCGCTGTCGCAGGTGGTGCGCTTCTACCCGGCAAACACGGTCGGCCTGTTCGACAAGATCGGCATCTACGTCAGCCGCTGGACCGAGTACCTCACCGACGAGCCGCGCGAAGCCAATATGGAAGGCGGCGTGCTGCCGGCGATTTTCGGTACCGTCGCCATGACCCTGCTGATGGTGGTGATCGTTGCGCCGTTCGGCGTGATCACTGCGTTGTACCTGCGCGAGTACGCGCATCAGGGCAAGGTGGTGGCCGCGGTGCGCATTGCCGTCAACAACCTGGCCGGCGTGCCGTCCATCGTCTACGGCGTTTTTGGTCTGGGCTTCTTTGCCTACACGATGGGAACCAGCATCGATCAACTGTTCTACGCCGAACGTCTACCCAATCCCACCTTTGGCACCGGTGGCATTCTATGGGCATCGTTGACCCTGGCGCTGCTGACGGTGCCGGTGGTGATCGTTGCCAGTGAGGAAGCGCTGGCCGCCGTGCCGCGCTCGATGCGCGAAGGATCGCTGGCTTGTGGCGCCTCGAAGTGGCAGACCATCCGCTACGTGGTGCTGCCGCGAGCCATGCCCGGCGTGATGACCGGCCTGATCCTGGCGATGGCGCGTGGCGCTGGCGAGGTGGCGCCGTTGATGCTGATCGGCGTGGTCAAGCTGGCGCCAGAGCTTCCAGTGGACGGATTCTTCCCCTATGTGCACCTGGAGCGCAGCTTCATGCATCTGGGCTTTCACATCTTCGACGTCGGCTTCCAGTCGCGGAATTCGGAGGCCGGCAAGCCGATGGTGTTCGTGACCACGCTGTTGCTGCTGAGCCTGATCGTAGCGATGAACTCGATCGCGATCACGGTTCGCAATCGCCTCAAGAAGCGCTACTCGAGCGGTGGCCAGTTCTGAGCCGCGCCACGTGCCGACTTCCCTTGCCTTCCGTCCGTTGCACCGATCCTGCAGGAAATAGAGCATGAACATTGTCGCCACTCCGGAAGCGCCCGAAGGCCAGTTCGGACCCACCGATTACCATTTCCGGAAGTCCGCGGACGGCGCTGCGCTGACCATCGACAAGTTCAACCTCTGGTACGGCCAGGCGCAGGCGCTGCACGATATCTCGATGCCGATCCAGCGCGGTACGGTGACTGCGCTGATCGGTCCATCGGGCTGCGGCAAGTCAACCCTGCTGCGGTCGCTCAACCGCATGAACGATCTGATCGACGAGCTGCGCATCGACGGCAGCGTGCGCGTCGGCGACGAAGATATCTACGCCCGCGGCACCGACGTGATCGCGCTGCGCAAGCGGATGGGCATGGTGTTCCAGAAGCCCAACCCGTTCGCGATGTCGATCTTCGACAACGTCATCTACCCGATGCGTGTGGATGGCGTGAGCAACCGCGCCGTGCTGGAGGAGACCTGCGAGCGTGCCTTGCGCGGTGCCGCCTTGTGGGACGAGGCCAAGGACCGACTTCGCGACAGCGCGCTCGGCTTGTCCGGCGGCCAGCAGCAGCGCCTGTGCATCGCGCGGGCGATCGCTGCCGACCCGGAAGTGCTGCTGATGGACGAGCCATGCTCGGCGCTCGACCCGATCGCCACCGCGCGCATCGAGGA
>CAZFUH010000048.1:0-16208 GCA_964522235.1 uncultured Rhodanobacteraceae bacterium | reverse complement strand
CAGCGCTATGGCGACGACGAGCAACGCCGGATCGGGGCCGAAGTCCAAGCGAGAAGGGTGCGAAACTTCCGGCGCACTACACTAGGCCCGGGACAGCCAGCGCAGCAGCTTTCGATAGTCAAGTTGGCGCTCCTGAGCCAGTACGCCGTGATAGTCGAACAGGCTCTTGCCCAATGCCGCACTGAGCAGGTATGCCTGGGTATCCCGGATGCTGGCCAGCAGCGGCCACGGTTGCGTGGACAGCCGCTCCAGGGCCGAACGCGCCGCGATCGTGTCCTGGCGGACCTTGTTCAGGACCAGACCCAGCCGTACCTTGCCGCTGGCAATGGCTCGCAATTGCGCCAGTCCGGCCAGAAACCGTTCGCTTGCTTCCAGATCAATGATCGACGGCTGCGTCGGCACCACGACGCTGTCGCCGGTCTCCAGCAGGTCAGCGAAGGCTTCCGGGTCCAGGCCGGCCGGCGTGTCGACGAGCAGATAGTCGATATCGGCGGGAGGTTCAAAGCCCTTGAGGCGCTTGAGCTTGCGCAGCACCACGTACTCCACCGGCGTCGCTGATGCTGGCCGGCGCTCGCACCACGACGCAGTCGACAGTTGCGGATCGCAGTCCGCAAGCACAACGCGCTTGCCCTTTTCTGCCAGGGCGACCGCAAGATTGGTCGCCAGGGTGCTCTTGCCGCAGCCGCCTTTGCTGTTGGCGAGGAATACCCGTTTCATGGCCCCTCCCGTTGCGATTTATACCGATTATCCGCAATTGCGCCGTGCTGTCGAGTCATTTCCCGATACAGAAGCTGGAAAAGATCGCACCGAGCAAGTCGTCGGGACGATATTCTCCGGTCAGTTCAGCCAGCGCCTGTTGTGCCAGACGCAGCTCCTCGGCCGCCAGATCGCCGGCCTGTGCGTGCCGCAGTTGCGATCGAGCTTCGGCAAGATGGCCGCCAACCCGTCGCAGCGCTTCGACATGCCGGCGCCGGGCGCTGAACGCGCCTTCGTTGTCACCCCCGGCTAGCGCCAGTTCTCGCAGATGTTCGCGCAGCAGGTCGAGTCCGGCACCAGTACGCAGTGACAGGCGGATCGTGGTCGGGTCGCCAACGCCGTCGCCGGACGGCGAAATCGAACCTTGTACGCGCACCGGCGTCTCGCCGGTCAGGTCGATCTTGTTGAACACTACGGTCCTGCCAGTGGCGACCGGACAGTGTTCGAGCAGGGCATCGAGATCGTCGGCGGCGGCGATGTCGACCACCAGCAGAATGTGATCAGCACGGGACAGTTCCATCTGGGCTCGGCGAACGCCCTCGGCCTCGACCGGATCGACGGTGTCGCGCAGGCCGGCGGTGTCGACCAGGCACAGACCTACCTGGCCGATCCGGATCTCTTCGCGCAGAACATCGCGGGTGGTGCCTGGCACGACGCTGACGATGGCGCGCTCGTCGCCCGCCAGCGCATTCAGCAACGAAGACTTCCCGGCATTTGGCCGTCCGACGATCGCGATCAGACAGCCGTCGCGCAACCGCAGGCCGCGTTCGGTGTCGGCAATCAACGCGTCGTGCTGATCGCACAAGGTCTGCATGCGCTGCGCCAGTGCCGGATCGGACAGGAAGTCGATCTCTTCCTCCGGAAAGTCGATGGCCCCTTCGATATGGACTCGCGCGGTCTCCAGCGTCTGCCGGAGCGACTGGACTCGGATGGAGAAATCGCCTTGCAGGGAGCGTTGCGCGGCGCGCACGGCGGCCTCAGACCCGGCCGAGATCAGATCTGCAACCGCTTCGGCCTGGACCAGGTCGAGTCGACCTTCCAGGTAGGCGCGCTCGGTGAACTCGCCGGGTCGGGCGGGACGTGCTCCAAGTACGTACAGGCGTCGCAGCAAGAGGTCGAGCAGGACCGGATTGCCGTGACCGTGTAGTTCGACCACGTCCTCGCCGGTGTACGAGCGCGGTGCCGGAAACCACAGGACCAGGCCACTGTCGATGGTCTGACCGTCCGCATCCACGAAGCGACGCAGGCGGGCCTGGCGCCCCGGCAACGTCCGCTTGGCGCACAGGCGCCGGACGATCTCCGGTGCCTGCGGACCGGACAGGCGGATGATGCCGACGCCGGCTCGCCCGTGCGCGGTTGCGATCGCGGCGATGGTGTCGCGCGCGGTCATTTGTGCAGCCGGGCGCGTACCAGGCCGTGTCGGCTCAGGCCTTCTTGGCGCCTTCCTCGATGCGTCGGGTGATGAACCATTGCTGCAGCAGACCAAGCGCGCCATTGGTGGTCCAGTACAGGACCAGACCGGCCGGGAAGAACGCGAACAACACCGCGAACAATACCGGCATGAATTGGAAGATGCGCTTCTGGATCGGGTCCATGCCCGGACTGGGCGACAGTTTCTGCGTCAGCCACATCACCGCGCCGTTCAGAACCGGCAGGATGAAATAGGGGTCGCGCGCCGACAGATCCTGGATCCAGCCGATGAACGGCGCTTGCCGCAATTCGACCGATTCCAGCAGAACCCAGTACAGCGCGATGAACACCGGGATCTGGACCAGGATCGGCAGACAGCCGCCGAGCGGATTGATCTTTTCTTTCTTGTACAGCTCCATCATCGCCGCATTCATCTTCTGGCGATCGTCACCGTAGCGCTCCTTCAGCTGCATCAGCCGCGGCTGGACCTTGCGCATCCGGGCCATTGACCGGTACTGCGCTTCCGAGAGCTTGTAGAAGACCAGCTTGATCAGCAGGGTGATCAGGATGATCGCCAGGCCCCAGTTCAGCACCAGCCGGTGCAATAGCTCCAGCACCCAGAACAGTGGTTTCGCCAGGAAGGTGAAGATGCCGTAGTCGACCGTGAGTTCCAGCCCAGGTGCAACATCGGGCAGCACCTTCTGCAGCTTTGGACCGACCCAAAGGCGGGCGCTGTCGGTGGCCTCGGCCCCGGGCGGCACGGTGATCGCACCGGCTATCTGCCGAATCAGATAGCGATTGCTGTTCGGAACGCGCTCGGTACTGTAGGCATTGGTCTGATCCGGCGCCGGAATCCAGGCTGCGAAAAAATAGTGCTGCAACAGCCCGGCCCAGCCGCCCTGGATGTTTCGGTTCAGCGGACTGCCGACAAAGTCGTCGAACTGTTGCTTTTCGTAGCGCTGTTCCGGGCTGTACCAGGCTGCGCCGTGAAAGGTGATTGCAGTGGCGTCGGTGAAGCTGAAGCCGGTCGAGGTCCGCAACGGCACTCGCTGCAATTGCCGGTAGACACTGCCAGTCCAGCTGTTTTCGCCCTGATTGCGGATGCGGTGGCGTACCTCGATCGCATAGTCGCCGCGGCGCAGGCTGAAGGTTTTCTGGAACTCGACACCCTCATCGCTGCGCCAGGTCATTGGCACCTCGATGGTCTCGCCGGTCAACGCATAGTGTGATTGTTCGGCCTCATACACCGCGCGCTGTCCTGGTCGATCCGGTGCGTTGTGCTCACGGCTGACGATGCCGCTTTGAGCGTGGAACAAGTGCATCGGGTCATCGCTGAGCAATTCGACCCGCTCGGCGGATTTCAGGGTTCGCGGATACTCAAGCAATTCGGCTCGAACGATATTGCCGCCCAGACTGTCGATCTCCAGGCGCAGGACATCGGTTTCGACCGTGATTCGTCGGCTGCGCGCGACCTCCGCTTCCGGGCTGGACGGCGATCCGGCCAAGGGTGCCGCGGCAACGTCCGGATCGACCGCGGGCGCCAGTGCAGCATCGGGGATCTCGCCGGCAAGTGCGCTCGGGACATCGGTACTGTCGGCAGCTTGGATGCCGGCGGCAGGTACCGCGGCCGGGGGCGGCGGCGGCGGTCGGTGGAAATCGCCCCAGGCCTGCCACAGCAGGTAGGCGACGAACAGCCAGGCAATGATCAGCAGCGGTCGGAGGTTCTGCATGGAGTCGGGGCTTGAGAAGGGCGGCGCACCACACGTATCGGCGTGGCGGTGGGCAAAGACGGGTGATTGTCGCGGTTCGTCGCCCAGCAATCAACGCGGCAGACGGGACCAGAGCAGCTCGAGATCGTGCCAGACCTGCTCTCGTGTCGCCTGTGCGGCTTCCGGCTTGGCTGTGATGACCAGATCCAGCACCGGCAGGTCTTCGCTGCGCCTGCGGAAGCTTTCTCGGATCTGCCGGCGCAGACGATTGCGCCGCACCGCGCGCTTGTCGACGCGTCGACTGACGGCCATACCCAGCCGTGCACCGACACCGAGGCCTGCGGCGTAGATCATTCGGAAGTAGCGGGAACCGGCGCGCTGGCCAGTGCTGAAGACGCGATCGAACTGCTGTTTGCCGCTGAGGACGGCGCGCGGCGCCGGCGAGGCGGCGCCGTTCACGCTCGCCCCCGAATCAAGGGATCAGGCGCTTGCGGCCCTTGGCGCGGCGGGCGGATAGAACCTTGCGGCCGTCGGCGGTCTTCATGCGGGCACGAAAGCCGTGGGTGCGGGCGCGCTTCAGGTTGCTCGGCTGGAACGTGCGTTTCATGACGGCGGATCCTGGGCTGTAAGCAAAGGGCGCGAATTGTAGACGCTGGCCGCTGCACGGTCAAACCCGATGTTGGCCGGATCGTATCCCTTGGCCCGGCGGTGAGTTGTCGCGATCGGCATTGGCTTGAGACTTTGGCGCTACACTGGCCGCCCATTTTACAGCAGCGGATTCTGAAGCCCTCGGCATGAACGATCTCTGGCAGCGCTGCCTGCGGCGTCTGGAAGGCGAGCTCAGCGCCGAGGATCTGCACACTTGGCTGATGCCGCTGCAGGCGGAGTGCGGCAGCGAAACGATGACCTTGTTCGCAGCCAATGTCTATGTCGCCGAGCGGGTGGAAAAGCACTTTCTGGAGCGCATCGGGGAGATTGCCCAGGCCTTGCATGGCGGCCCGACGGCGGTTCGGATCAAGGTCGGGCAAAGAGCTCTGGCCGGTGCCGGCTCGGCGTTGCTGTCGGTCAATGGCGGAGCGCTGGTCGCCGACGCCAATACCATCGAGTCGAATCTGGATTCACGCTATACCTTCGGCAGCTTTATTGAAGGCAAGTCGAATGAACTGGGCAAGGCGGCGGCCCTGCAGGTGGCCCAGCAGCCTGGACAAATATACAATCCTCTGCTGTTGTATGGCGGTACTGGCCTGGGCAAGACGCACCTGCTGCATGCAGCAGGGAACCTGATGAAGTTGGAACGTCCGGGCGCGCAGGTGGTCTACTTGCGCTCCGAGCAGTTCGTCAGTGCGATGATCCAGGCCCTGCGCAGCAACCGGATGGATGAGTTCAAACGCAAGTATCGCAGCGTCGATGCATTGTTGATTGACGATATTCAGTTCATTGCCGGCAAGGATCGCAGCCAGGAGGAGTTCTTTCATACCTTCAACGCGCTGTTCGAGGGCAAGCAACAGATCGTGCTGACCTGCGATCGCTACCCGCGCGAGGTCGAGCACTTGGAGCCCAGGCTGAAGTCGCGACTGGGCTGGGGACTGAATGTCGCGATCGAGCCGCCTGATTTCGAGACTCGTGTCAGCATCCTGCTGACCAAGGCGCAGACGATGCAGAGCGAGTTGCCGGAGGACGTGGCACTGCTGATCGCCAAACGCATGCGCTCGAACGTCCGCGAGCTCGAGGGCGCCCTGAACACCCTGGTTGCACGCTCCAATCTCAGTGGCCGGGCAATCACTCTGGAGTTTGCTCAGGAGGCGCTCCGTGATCATCTGAGTGTCCAGGAGCGGATGGTCAGCATGAACAACATTCAAAAGACGGTCGCCGACTATTTCGGTCTGCGTCAGGCCGACCTGACATCGCAGCGTCGACAACGGTCGATCGTTCGGCCACGGCAGATGGCAATGGCGCTGGCCAAGGAGTTGACTGAGCACAGTCTGCCGGAAATTGGCGACGGCTTCGGCGGCCGGGACCATACAACCGTCATGCATGCCTGCCGTGTTGTTCGCAAGCTGGTGGAGACCGATGGTCGGGCACGCGAGGACTGGGATAAGCTGATCCGCAGCCTGACTGGTTGAATGCCTGTGGATGACCTGGGGATGACACCGGCGAGGAAAGTTGTCCACAGAACGGTGCAACCTGGGTGCGGAGGCTTGTGCACAGGCAAAAGTGGCTCAACTTGCGGAATATGAAGACTTTTTTGAAGCTGTCCCCAGAAAACGGGGCAACCAGTAACAACTAGTATCAACAATGTTTCTATAACAGCGATCTTGAGGGTGGCGCGATGCGTTTCCAGATTCAACGCGAAGCAGTGCTGAAGCCTTTGCAGGCCGTGGTCGGTGTCGTCGAGAAAAGGCAGACTTTGCCCGTGCTGGCGAATTTGCTGGTCTCGGTGTCTGATGGCCGGGTTTCGTTTACCGGGACGGACTTGCAGCTGGAGATGGTGGCCAGCATGGATGCGGCGACCGAGGGCACTGGCGAAATTACCGTGCCGGCTCGAAAGTTGTTTGAGATCTGTCGAGCTCTTCCGGAAGGCGCGGCCTTGACGATCGAACAGCAGGGCGAGCGGGTTGCGCTGAAGGCGGGGCGAAGTCGATTCGTCCTGGCGACGCTGCCGGCGAGCGAGTTTCCGACGGTCGAGGCGAGAGAGGGTTCAGATACGTTGACGGTTTCCCAGGGCGTCTTGAAGGACTTGATCGATCGAGTCAGTTTCGCGATGGCCGTGCAGGACGTGCGCTTTTATCTGAACGGGATGTTGTTCGACCTGCGTGGCGACACGCTGCGGGCGGTGGCAACCGACGGTCATCGGCTGGCATTGTGTGAGGCGCAGATCGAGCGCGGCCCGGACGCGGCTGACCGGCAGATTCTGTTGCCTCGAAAGGCGGTGCTGGAGTTGCAACGGTTGCTTGAAGCAGGCGATTCCAGTCTGGATCTGGAACTGGGTCGCAGTCATGTGCGCATCCGACGCCCTGATCTGGTGTTCACGTCGAATCTTATTGACGGTCGTTTTCCGGATTACGAGGCGGTTATGCCGATTGGTGCCGACAAGAGCGTTCGGGTCGATCGGGGGGCGCTGCGGGAGGCCTTGGGGCGTGCTGCGATCTTGTCGAACGAGAAGTATCGCGGTGTCCGACTGGAGATCACGCCGAGCCAGCTGCGGATCGTTGCTCACAACGCCGAGCAAGAGGAAGCGGTCGAAGAATTGTCGGCCGAGTCGAACGCCGATGGCTTGCAGATTTCGTTCAACGTGACCTATGTGCTGGATGCGTTGGCGGCATTGCGAAGCGATCAGGCCGAATTGCGTTTGCGCGACGGGAGTTCGAGCTGCCTGATTGGTGATGCTGACGATCCGAGAGCTCGACACGTGATCATGCCGATGCGCATGTAGGGCGATCGGTCCTGTCGGCCGGCGGGTAGCAGCATTTGCGTATTCGGGATTTGCATCTGCAGGGTTTCAGGAACCTGCACCAGTTGCGCTGGCAGCCCGGCCCCGGGTTCAACCTGATTTCCGGCGCCAATGGGGCGGGCAAGACCAGCTTGCTCGAAGCCGTGCACCTGTTGTCGCACGGCCGTTCCTTCCGGACCGGGCAGACCGATGCGATGATCCAACGCGGCGAAGCGGGGTTCAGCTTGTTTGCCGGCTGCGTTGATGGGGAGGGCAGCAGCTTCGAGCTCGGAATGGCCCGATGCAGTACCGGTTGGACCCTGCGTCGCAATGGCGGTGTGATCGAGAGCCTGGTGGAGTTCGTGGGCCACGCTGCGGTGGTCACGATTGAACCGGAGAGCCATCTGCTGGTGTCCGGGCCGGCTGAGTATCGCAGGCGCTTCCTGGACTGGTTGTTGTTCCACGTGGAACCGGATTTTCTTCCTGTGTGGCGGCGCTATATGCGTTGTCTTCGGCAGCGAAACGCCGTCTTGCGCGACTTGCCCAGGGCCGGTGTCGAGTCCGTGCTGGCCTGGGAACCGAGTCTGGCGGACAGTGGCGTCGCCATCGATGGCAAACGACGTGAGCTGGTGGATTCGCTGCAATCCAGATTGACCGAGGTCGCGGTGATGCTGGCGCCAACCCTTGGCTGTCACGGATTGGCGTATCGCTCGGGCTGGGCGCAGGGAATCGGGTTGCTGCAAGCGTTGCAAGAGGGGCGCGCAGGCGACATCGAGCGCGGCTTCACCCAGCGCGGCCCGCACCGGGCGGACTGGCGATTGGCCCTGGGTGAGGGTCTCAATCAGGGGGCGCTTTCGCGGGGGCAGAACAAGCTGCTCGCCTTGGCGTGTCTCCTGGCGCAGGCGTCCCTGCATCAATTCCGGACGGGCGCATGGCCGACCTTGGTATTTGACGACCTTGGTGCGGAGCTGGACCGAGCGCACCTGGGGCGTGTGCTTCAGTGGCTGGCAAGTAGCGGCGCACAAGTGTTCATCACAGGCACCGAGTTTGGGCCTGAGTGGCGCCAGCAGGTGCCCGAAGGCAGCTGCTGGTTCCACGTGGAACAGGGTCGACTGGAGCCACTGCTATACTAGGCGACTGAACCGGCCGCACCCCAGCGGCCTTGCGCCGCCACTTCATTGAGACCCAGGTTATTTTGGGCGCGAGCGCCCAAACCTGACCCCAGCAAGTGGCCGCACTCCGGGCAACGGGAACGCACACGAGCTTATGACCGAGCAATACGACTCCAGCAAAATCAAGGTACTCAAAGGGCTGGAGGCGGTCCGCAAGCGCCCCGGCATGTACATCGGCGATACCGATGACGGCACCGGGTTGCACCACATGGTGTTCGAGGTCGTCGACAATTCCGTCGACGAGGCGCTTGCTGGCCATTGTCGACATATCGTCGTCACGCTGCACGGCGACGGCACCGTCTCTGTTGAAGACGACGGCCGCGGCATTCCGGTCGACATTCACAAAGAAGAGAACCGTTCGGCGGCTGAAGTCATCATGACCGTGCTGCACGCCGGCGGAAAATTTGATGACAACTCCTACAAGGTTTCCGGCGGACTGCATGGCGTCGGAGTGTCAGTCGTCAATGCCCTTTCCGAATCCCTGTGGTTGCGGATCTGGCGCGACGGCCACGAGTACGAACAAGAATATGGACACGGCGAGCCGCTATACCCTTTGCGTCAGCTCGGTGCCACCGATAAACGCGGGACCCTGCTCCGCTTCAAGCCCAGTGCCGGTACCTTCACCAATCTTGACTTCCACTACGACATTCTGGCCAAGCGACTGCGCGAACTGGCTTTTCTGAACTCGGGGCTGCGTATTCAGCTCGTCGACGAGCGAGCCGATCACCGCAGCGACGTGTTCGAGTACGAAGGGGGAATCCGCTCGTTTGTCGAACATCTGGCCCAGTTGCGCACACCCTTGCATCCGCATGTCGCGTACTTCTCCGGAACCGAACAGGACATCGGAATCGAGGTTGCCCTGCAATGGACCGACGCCTACGAGGAGCGGATGTTCTGCTTCACCAACAACATCCCTCAAAAGGACGGCGGCACCCACTTGACCGGGTTTCGGGCCGCGTTGACACGCGCCTTGTCGTCCTATATCGAGCGTCAGGGACTGGCAAAGAATGCCAAGGTTCAGTTCGCTGGCGACGACATGCGCGAAGGCATGATCGCCGTACTTTCGGTCAAGGTTCCCGATCCAAAGTTCTCCTCGCAGACCAAGGACAAGTTGGTCAGTTCTGAAGTCAAGCCGGCCGTGGAAACCCTGGTAGCGCAGAAGCTTGCCGAGTTTCTGGACGAGCAGCCAGCCGAAGCCCGGGCCATTGCCGCCAAGATCGTCGAAGCGGCGCGAGCGCGTGAAGCGGCGCGCAAGGCACGCGAACTGACCCGACGCAAGGGTGCGCTCGACATCGCCGGACTACCCGGAAAACTTGCCGACTGCCAGGAAAAGGACCCGGCTCGGTCCGAGTTGTTCATTGTCGAGGGTGATTCGGCAGGCGGCTCGGCCAAGCAGGGCCGAAACCGCAAGACGCAGGCGATTCTTCCGCTCAAAGGCAAGATCCTAAATGTCGAAAAAGCAAGATTCGACAAAATGCTATCTTCCGCCGAAGTAGGCACCCTGATCACCGCGCTCGGCTGTGGCATCGGCAAGGACGAATTCAACGCCGACAAGGTTCGGTATCACCGAATCATCATCATGACCGACGCCGATGTCGACGGTTCGCACATCCGGACCTTGCTGCTGACGTTCTTCTACCGGCAGATGGCGGAACTGATCGAGCGCGGCTACGTCTACATTGGCCTGCCGCCGCTGTACAAGGTCAAGCAGGGCAAGAACGAGCTGTACATGAAGGACGACGGCGCGCTCAATGCCTATCTGGTCAACAACGCGGTCGAGACCGCGGAGCTGATGTACGCGCCCGGGGTACCGCCACTGTCCGGTGCCGGACTGGAGAAGCTGCTCGCCGAGTACCAGGCCGCCCAGGCAACGATCCAACGCATTGGTCATCGCTACGACGTCGAGGTTCTCAGGGCGCTGCTGGACACCTCGCCCGTGCACGCCGGCCAGTTGTCCGACCCCGACGCAACCGCATCATGGCTGCAGACGCTCGAGCACAAGGTCAATGCCGAGGGCCTGGGCCGTCCCCGATATCGCTTGAGCCTGATTGACACCGATGCTGGCCGCCAGCTGCGAATCGAGCGCGAACATCATGGCCTGAGCGTGATTCAGCACTGGCCACAGGGCTTCTTCGCCGGCGGCGACTACCAGCAGCTGACGGCGCTCGCCGGGCAGCTCGCCGGGCTGGTCCAACCCGGTGCCGAAGTCCGGCGTGGCGCGCGCCACGCCTCGGTGGCCGACTTTGCCGCGGCAGCGTCCTGGTTGCTCGAGGAAGCCAAACGCGGGCGGACGATCCAGCGATTCAAAGGCCTGGGTGAAATGAATCCGGACCAGTTGTGGGAGACCACGGTCAATCCGGACACCCGACGCCTGCTCCAGGTCACGATCGAAGACGCGGTTGCCGCCGACGAGATGTTCGCGATGCTGATGGGCGAAGCAGTCGAGCCGCGCCGGAACTTCATCGAGTCCAATGCGCTGAAGGTGGGCAACCTCGACGTTTAGCGCGCATTTCCCGCATATTCCCTTGCTGCGGCCCTCGATCCATTCGCCGTGACGACCGGTGCTGGCTCCAGTGGGTTTGACGCCGCGTTGGCCAGGTCCACCGGCTCAATCGCCGCGGTCCGCCCGTGTTTCGGCGCCCTCGCGCCGCCGGCCGGAGGAGCGCAACGCGCACTGGCGAGGCGAGGCGATCGCGCGATGACGTCAGCGGTCGCGCGGGTAGCTATACTCCGCGCCGGGGCAGGAGAAGCGCTACGCGCATGAAGAAGACCAATCTATACCTGCTGGCGACCGCCGTCATACTGATTGGACTTGGCTCATTCCACTACAAATGGAAGGTGCTGAAGTTCCCAGTATCTCCGATCGAGCAGACCGAAGTCTGGGACCTGCAGGCGCGGGTCGAATACCAGCCACGACCGGGCCAGCCGAATCGCGTTCGCCTGCGGATCCCGCTTGATCCACCGGCGTTCTCGATCCTGGACGAAAAATTCGTCGCCCGCGGTTACGGGATGAGCGTGGATCGGATCACTGGTGGCCGCGAGGTACAATGGGCGATTCGTCGAGCCCGCGGCCCTCAGGCGCTGTACTACCGGGCTACCGTCTACCACGACGGTGTGGCCGAGCCGGATCGGGAACGGCCGCGGCAGGTGACACCAGCGGAGCTCGAAGAGCCGTACGCCAGCGCCGCCACAACACTGCTTGAACAAGTTCGCGAGCAGAGCGTCGACAGCGCGACCTTCGCGGCGCAGCTGGTGCGCGAATTCAACAGTGCCAGCCCATCCCAGGAAGCCGCCCTGTTGCTCGAAGGCCGGCGCTCGATCTACGACCGGACGCGCTTCGTGATCGAATTGCTGGCAATCCGCAATATCTCCGCGCGAATGATCCATGGCATCCTGCTTGAGGAGACCAGCCAAGGCGAACTGCGGCCCTATCTGCAAGTCTTCGACACCAGCGCCAACATCTGGCACACGATCGATCTGCGCTCGGCGAGCATCGGCTGGCCGAGAAACCTGTTCGTATGGTCGAAAAACCCGGACAGCGTCTTGCAGGTCGACGGCTCGCAGCGGGCAGGCTTCGACATTCGCGTCCAGCGCAGTATGGTTGATTCCCTGGAAGCGGCAATTCAGCGCCTGGAAGTGCGTGACGAGAACCTGGTCGCCTATTCGTTGCTGAATCTGCCGCTGCAGACACAAAGCGTATACAAGATCCTGCTGATGGTACCGATCGGCGCCTTCATCATGCTGTTGCTGCGCAACCTGATCGGGGTCAAGACCTTCGGCACCTTCATGCCTGTGCTGATCGCAATCTCGTTCAAGTGGACATCGCTGTTCGCCGGCATCGTCTTGTTCGTCCTCGTGGTCAGCATGGGTCTGCTCGTGCGCTTCTATATGGAACGGCTGAAACTGCTGTTGGTGCCGCGTCTGACCGCGGTACTGATCGTCGTGGTACTGATCATGGCGATGGTCAGTGTCGTCTCGAACAGACTCGGACTGGAAGTCGGCCTGTCGATCGCCCTGTTTCCAATGATCATCATGACCATGACCATTGAACGGGTATCGGTCGCATGGGACGAGCGCGGCCCGGCATACGCAATGAAAATGGCCGCCGGTTCGTTGCTGATTGCCACTCTGGCGTACCTGGTCATGAGCTGGCCGCCGCTCGAACATCTGATCTTCGTCTTTCCCGAGCTGTTGCTGGTCCTGCTCGGCATCACCCTGATTCTGGGACGCTACTCCGGCTATCGACTGACCGAACTGTACCGGTTCCGGTCGCTGGCCCGCACCGGCAGCGAGCCCTGACATGTTCAATCCGTTTGCTGTCGCCCGTCGGCTACGCGAAATCGGCCTGCTCGGCATCGGCGGCCGCAATGCCAGTTACGTCCTCCCGTACAACCACCGCAAATACTACCCGCGTGTCGACGACAAGTTGTTGACCAAGCAGCTGGCGATCGCTGCAGGACTTCCGGTACCGGAACTGTATGCCGTTGTTCGCGAGGAACATGAGATCGCTGCCCTGCACGAGAAGATCAGCAATCGCAGCAGCTTCGTCGTAAAGCCAGCCCACGGCTCCGGAGGCGATGGCATTCTGGTCATCGACGGTCGCCGCGGCGACCGCTACCGCCGCGCCAGCGGCAGCTTCATGCGCCGCGACGAGTTCGAACATCATCTGTCAAACGGCTTGTCGGGGCTGCACTCGCTCGGCGGTCAACCAGACCATTTGCTGGTCGAATACTATGTGCAGTTCGACCCGTTGTTCGAGCGTGTCAGCTTCAAGGGCGTGCCCGACATCCGGATCATCAGCTTCCTCGGCTACCCGGTGATGGCGATGGTGCGCCTGCCGACGCGGATGTCGGACGGCAAGGCGAACCTGCATCAGGGAGCGATCGGCGTCGGAATTGATATCCCGAGCGGACTCACCCGACGCGGTGTCTGGGGCACCGAGCCAATCAAGGAGCACCCGGACACCGAGCACTCCATTGTCGGCCTGCAAATCCCGTACTGGCGGGATCTGCTCCTGATCGCAGCTCGCGCCTGTGAACTGTCCGGCCTCGGCTATGTCGGCGTCGACATCGTGCTTGACAAGAACCTCGGGCCAATGGTGCTGGAGCTGAACGCCCGCCCCGGCTTGTCGATCCAGATGGCAAACGGAAACGGGTTGCTGCCGCGTCTACGCCGGGTCCAGGCGCTGGAACGGTCCGGCCAATTGTCGCCCGAACCCGAACAACGGGTCGACTTCGCACAAGCGCAGTTCTCGACCACCTAGCCCGCGCAGCAGAAGCCGCCCGGGCTCGTGTTGGAGCGCGATACCGCGACGCAACATCACGACCCCATCGACTGCCGCCCTGTGCGAGCGCATTCACGTGGCGTATCGTATCGCTTCCGCCTCGAGCAGCGGCGACCCGAGCGAACACGCCATGATCCACCCGCACCGACTCCGGATGCTCCCGATGCTGGCGCTGTGCGCCGTGCTAATCGGCTGCGCAACCAACCCGGCCGGCCGCTCATTTCCGATGCTGGTCGACGACCGCCAGATGAACGCTTTGGGCATCGAAGCATTCAGTCAATTGCGCGAACAAGGAAAGGTCTCGAACGACCCGGCGCAGCGAGCGTATGTACGCTGCATTGCCGATGCCCTGATCGAACAGCTGCCGTCGGAATGGCGCCGGCTGCCATGGGAGACCGAAGTGTTCGTCGACGAATCCGCGAACGCATTCGCGTTGCCCGGGGGCAAGGTTGGCGTCAACACGGGGCTGTTCGCGATCGCCGACGATGCCGACAAACTTGCCGCGGTGATCGGACACGAACTGGCTCATGTCATCTTCCGCCATGGCGGCGAGCGCCTGTCTCAGCAAGTGCTCGCTCAGACCGGCCTGACCCTTGCATCTGTCGTGGCCAACTCGCGCGCGCCTGAGAACGCTGAACTGATCGTCGGTGCGCTCGGTGCCGGCGCCCAGGTCGGCGTTCTGCTGCCGTTCTCGCGCCGCCACGAAACCGAGGCTGACCTGGAAGGACAAAGGCTGATGGCTCGCGCCGGGTTCGACCCGGCTGCGGCGGTCGCGCTTTGGCAGCGCATGCAGGCCGGCAGCCAGGGCAGCCGGCCGCCGACCCTGCTGTCGACGCACCCCAACCCCGGCGGCCGGATCAGTGCCTTGCAGGCGGCCCTTGGCGAAACCGGCCCGATCTACCAGCAGGCACGGGCCAGCGGCCGCCAACCAGGCTGCCGCCTGAGTCGATAGCTGCGACGTTAACCCCACTTAACGACGTCCATGCGTTTACCAACGAAAATAGCCGCAACTACGAAATCAACGGCACGCCCGCACCATGGGCGGACCGCAACCGTCCATCCCGCCGAGGTGACAAGATGAATCGAACTGCATTTCTCGCCGGCTTACTGGCCATGTCGCTGCCGCTGTCGCAGCTGGTCTATATTGCCGATGCCGATGCCCAGCGCGGCTATCGCGAACGTGACCGACCGCAACAGTCGCAAGCGGCGCAAGAAGTACGTTACCCGGACGCGACACGCGAAGAGCGTCGGCCGCAAACCTCGGATCGGATCTACCGACAGATCTCCAAGGCCTTCGACGACATCAACGAGGAGCGGTTCGATCGTGCGCGCGACGCCCTGACCGGACTGGAAGCAAACGACCGCCTGAGCTCCTACGAGCGCGCCGTCGTCTACCAGGGTTTGGCGCAGCTCGCGTACGAGGACGACGACGTCAAGCACGCGATCTCCTACTGGAATCGCGCGATCGAGCTCGATGCATTGCCGAACAACGACCACTACCAGCTCATGTATCAGGTCGCGCAGCTGCAACTGAGCGAAGAGCAGTATGAGGATTCGCTGCGCATGCTTGAACGCTGGACCAATGAAACCCGATCGAGCAATCCGGACGCCATGGCGCTCCACGGCAACCTGCTGTATCGCATGGAGCGCTACTCCGAAGCGATCCAAGTGCTCGACCGCGCGATTGCAGCCAGTGACAGCCCGCCAGTAACACTGTTCGAGCTGAAGATGGCTTCGTATTACGAGCAGGACGACTATGCGGGCGCCGCTCGAACCTTGCAGGAACTGATCCAGCGTGAGCCGAACGAAGTCAAGCACCAGATCAACCTGGCGCAGACCTATATCCAAATGGATCAGAATGACGAGGCGTTGGCGGTGCTGGCGACAGCACGTGAGCGCAAGCTGCTCACCGAAGCGTCGCACTGGCGCCAGCTGTATCAGCTACTTTCGTATGCAGATCAGCCTGAACAGGCAGCCCAGGTTATTCGCGACGGCATCCAGGACGGATTCCTCGAAGCGGACGCAACGACTCTGCGGGCCCTAGGTGACAATTTCTACTTGGCCGAGAAGCTGGACGAAGCTATCGAGGCCTATCAGCGCGCGTCTGCCGCGTCGACCGACGGCAATGCCTCGCAGCAGCTTGCCCATGTCCTGATCGAACGCGAGCGCCACCGTGAGGCTCGCGACGCGCTGCAAGCCGCATTCGAGAAGGGCGGACTGCGCGATCCGGGCGTCGCCTACCTGTTGCTCGGTGAGGCGGAGATGGAAGCGGGCAACCGAACCGCCGCAAAGGCGGCATTCGAGAAAGCACTGGAGCACGAAAACACGCGCAGCAATGCCCAGATCTGGTTGCGCAACTTCTAGCCGTTTCGGCCCATTCAGCGGGGATTTTGGTGTATGAACGCTTGTGTAACCAGAAGTCTTGGTGTAGCGTCCGTTTCCCCGCG